>JAOZLK010000485.1 GCA_029934875.1 Bacteroidales bacterium
AGACTCCCCATCACCCTGATAGCTGTTGACAGGATTAAAGTACTCACCGGTCAGATTGCCTTCTGAATCATACTCATAGACAGCCATATTGGGTGCCTTTACAAATGCCATCCTTCTAATTTTCCTGTTTCCAACCTGGTAATTATCATCCTTGTAGAGATTCACATAATTGATCTGGGTATTCAGCGTCAACCTGTTTGAAATCCTGTAATCAATATTGATCCGTGAGGATAAACGCCTGTTGGCAGTGTTAACAACTGTTCCAATGTTGTTTTGATAATTAATCGATGAATAGAAGGTAGTTTTGTCTCCTCCTCCACTCACACTGAATCCAAAGTCATCGATCTCCCCGGTCCTGGTAATTTCACCAATCCAATCGGTATTTTGAGAATAATTATAATAATCCACATAATCCTGGTCATTGGCAATTTCTGAGGGTAATTCAAAGATTCCCTTGGCATTATGCCACATCTCCTGTTGAAGCATCACATATTCGTCTCCATTAAGCATAGGTATATGGGGAGATTCAATGGATATTGACTTTTTATAGTTAACATCAAACCTTGTTTTTCCCTTTTTACCCCTGTTTGTCTCAATTTCCAATACTCCATTTGCTCCCTGTGATCCCCATACTGCTGTCTCCGCTGCATCCTTCAGAACCCGAATGGATTTAATGTCCTCAGGAGCTATACTTACCAGCTGCCCGATATCTTCAGCATCGGCAGCTGCCAGATCAATACTTCCGGTAGATACTTTTTGAGCGATACCATCCACAACAATCAAAGGATTGCTATTGCCCAGGCTACCCAATCCCCTGATCACAATAGAAGAACCGCTACCCGGGCTCCCACCGCCCATAATATCCAGACCAGCTACCTGTCCCTGGAGGGCATCGGCTGCAGAAGTGCCACTGAGGTTTTTTAGTTCCGCCATATCAACATTTACCGAAGATCCCGTTCGATCCCTCTCGGCTACCCCCGTAAGTGAAGTAGTAGTTCTGACGGCAGTTACCACAACTTCCTCAAGGGACTGAGCTTCGGATTGCATGGTAGCATCTATGATTGTTCTGCCCTTGATATCCTCAGCAATGGTTTCGTATCCAATGAAACTAAATTTGATTTTTGCATTCGATGAGGTAAACTCCAAGCTGAAGTTTCCGGCATAGTCAGTAATGGTTCCGTTTACAACACGGTCGTTGGCATCTACCTCAAAAACAGTAACCCCGATCATCTCAAGCCCCTGATCATCAATTACTTTTCCTCGAACAACATGAGCCTGAGCATTTACAAGCACGGAAACCATGGACAGCAATAGCAGCAATGTTAGATGTCTTAGTTTTATTCTCATTTTTTCATATTGAAAACAAAAAACAGGCTTCCGGCTACCAGTTAGCAACCAGGACCGTATCAATTTTATGAACAACAGCTTCAGTCAGATAGTTTGCATCATCGGAGGGCGAATCCTTAAGTTTTGTGCAGATGGTATTCGATACTCCTGGAGTCTCCCCAATTTTATAGTAGAGCTCTCCGTTGCCCTTTAAAATGTTCAGTTCATCTATTCCAGGCAAAAGGTTTAGCTGGTAATACTGAGTGCTGCTTCCGGATTTCTGTTTGCTCATGGTATTATATAGACCATCTGGCTTCCTCCCATCAGTAAAAATCATATCATTCCTGATAAAATGGAGCTGAAGGAAAGATTTCAGGGAATCGACAGGCAAAGTATCAGCCTGCACAGCTTCCAGGGCATCATCTGAAGGCAGAAAAACGGTATGCCGGTCTGTCGTATTCGAAAATTTCATTTGGTATTTATCCGCCATATTTGCTTTTTGCAGCAACTCCAGAAATTTTGTTCCGGCCAGGTAGCTATGCAGGGTTCGTACCGGGAATCTAAGCCATCCATCCATTTCAAAAACCTGTCCATTATAGTAATCTCCGACTATTTCTTCGAAATTCACAACGATGGCTGAATCTCCATTGTATCCGAATGTAGATTCTTCCCCCCCGGTAATGCTATTTTCATGATTGTTGATTACAATATGACGCCCATCCAGGGTCTCAAGAAATTCGAGACGTGAGGAACCCAACAAGGGTTCAATCGCAATCTGCCCATAGATGTAATAGCTGATTTCAGCTCTGGGGCGATTCACAAATCTTGGCACATCCAGGGAAAGATCTTCGCCAATCATATCAAACCTTTCTTTTTTCCAGTCTTGCCATCTTACATCCAGAGAGCGATCCGTATAAAGGGTTTGGTCTTTAATTAAAAAAAGGGAGTAGGATATCTCCTCCTGCTTAAGGGCAGGAAGTAAGCCAGACAACTCCATCGCAGACAGATAAATCTGAAAATCAGGATTCAGATACAGGGGAGCAGAGACAGATGAAAAAGCCTTTGGTGATATCACCTTGTTTACTCCAATGAAAGTGGAATTACTTCCAAAAGTTTTCTGTACTATGGTGGATTTGTCAAGCGAAATAAAATCCCCGTTGGTATTAAAAAAACCTCCATTAACATCCTTGAGATAAATCGGCAACTCCGACATATGGCTATTGATAAGTAACTTCTTAATATTTGCCGGCATGGTTTGCATATTGGGCCACTTTCCGGGTCCGATCAATACAGTATTCACAAACTCGTTAAAAGCAGCATTGGTAGGAACCACAATGCCATGATGATATTCAATGGTTAAAACGGAGGCATTGGAAGAATTTGGATTATAGGTCCATTCCTGGTGAATATCAAATCCAAGTTCGGGATACTTTAAATCATATAACTGCTCCACCTCCAGACCATCTTCTGCTCCTTCCTGAGCCATGGTGGCCGGTTCGTTCTTGTCAAAATCAGAGTTCAGGTGGAGCAGGTCCCGAAATTCTGTATAAAAAGCAGAACCATTCCCTGCATCCATTAGCTCCTCTGCATTAAGAAGCGGATCGATTACTTTATCAATCATATAGATAAATCCATTGTCTGCATATATTTCATCTCCGACAACTTTACCGCCGGCAAAATAAAGGTTCCCCTGCTCATAGTTGCGGTCAAAATAAAAAGCGTAATCATCACCGCTTAATTGGGCTGCGGAAAGAAAACCGTCAAAATAGAGCGGGGCATACTTCCGGGAATTGGAATAAACGGTTCTGCGACCATCTGCCTTATCTTCGGGCACAATTGTTTCATAAATCAATTCGCCATCTCTTTCTATCTTCACAGGATAAGTCCTGTTTTCATTTTTCAACAGGGTCTGTCTTTTATAGCCAAATGGTTTATTGTTTGATAAATCCTGGAGATTGATCCATCCTTTTGAGGATAATCCCTGCAACTGCTCCGGATTCCAGGGCATTTGAAGAATATGTGTCTTCACCAGGCGTTCTTTCTCTTCAAAAGGGATGCCTTCTACTGAACCGAAGGCATTCTCGATAAGATAATCCTCAAAAGCCTCATTGTTAGGTGCAAATGCAGTATAGGTTCCCGTCTTGTTCACCAGGGAATCAAACCCGGTCTCTGTCATACATTGTGCAAACATGGATAACTCGGGATTCGCTGCAATCTGAGTATATATCTTTCCAACCAGCCAGTCAGGACGCTGGTACTTTTCAATATCATCAAACTTATCCTTGCATGAAGATAAGAATCCGGATACCCCCAGAAGGAATAATATAAAAAGGAGACTGCTTACCCCAGAATTCAAACTGTATTTAACTGGTCTGGTCATACAAAACAATGTTAAAGCAATTTCAAGCGTACAAATAGAATATTCTAATCATTTGTTTGAACTATAAAGTCACAAATTGAACTTATACCTCAGGCTGAATCAATTGTTCAATGGCTCCGCATTTTCACCTGATTCTATATACTTTTTCAGCAAGCCTGTTAATGCTTCTACTTTCTCAGGATAATTTTCATAAAGATTTACGCGCTGCTCCGGGTCATCTTTCATATTGAACAGAATTCCTTCAGTATTAAAATCGGCATACCCGGTAATTTCTTTAAATGCTTCCGGTAATTTTCTGTGTC
>JAOZLK010000486.1 GCA_029934875.1 Bacteroidales bacterium
TCTCCAAGCACTCCGAATACCTTGAAGTAGTCTCCATTATGGTGGCAGAATACAGCGAACAGGTGGGAGACTTCATGAACCGTAACCTCTACCTGTGGAAGGCTCTCTTTTACGGTGGTGAAAACGGGATTCTTGATGACTACCTGGTAAAAGCCTTCCCGGTGGCCTATCTGCTGGGACCTGATGGAAACATAATCCTTTCCCCTGCCCCTTTGCCTTCAGATGGCTTCGAGCAACAGCTTTTTCACATCATGCGCTCAAGGGGAGATATCTGATAAAAGAGAAAGCTGATCAGAGAATCTTCTTCAATCTTAGTACATCCAGTATACTGGCATAGGTGTTCTTCCTGATGAAGTCGGTGTTCCCGGGTTTTACCCAGCGATATGCGGTAATCCCTTCTTCTGCCTGCAGCACCGGCTTGCCTTCGCCCACCTGGAGCATCTCAAACCACCGGGTTTCCTTCAGGATCATCTTGCCTTTGAGGGGATAGGTATGAAAGGTTGAAAGTAAAAGCCCGCTTACCTCCAGTCCCGTGAGACCGGTTTCTTCCTCGACCTCCCTGAGGGCAGTTGTTTCAAAATCCTCGCCCTTCTCCATCTTTCCCTTGGGCAGATCCCAAACCCCGTTCCGTTCAATGACCAGGAATTCACCCTTCTCATTCAGTACCACTCCTCCCCCTGCATGGATGCATTTAAAACAGCTGGTAAAAGCAGCCGTAAGTTCTGCCATATCCTTGTGAAAAATATGCAGTTCCAAAAGCTGATCATTGTTGGCGAACTTATCCAGAAGCTCCCCGAGTTCAGGCTGGCCCTTAAATTCCATAATCGTCTGAGCAGTGCCTGTGCGGTCATCCGGGGCCCTTTCGGACAAATACACCACCCGATCATCAAAAAACACTTTATACATAGGGCTAAAGTAGAATATTTTTCTTCAAGGATGATGTCGGGGGAAAGGTTCCAAGGCTATAAATGAAAACTTTCTACCTTTGCATTATGGCAGAAATCAAGAGAAAAACAGCCGCCCACCTTTTGGAAAGTAAGGCGATTGTGCTTCAACCTTTAAATCCCTTTACATGGGCATCCGGATGGCTCTCGCCCATCTATTGTGATAACCGGGTCACCTTATCCTATCCCGGGGTCAGAGATTATATTAAAGAAGTCTTTCAGGAAACCATTATAAAGCAGTTTGGCTTACCGGACCTCATTGCAGGGGTAGCAACCGGGGCCATTGCCCAGGGTGCACTGGTGGCCGATCTGATGGACCTCCCCATGATCTATGTTCGCGCCTCGGCCAAGGGGCATGGCAGGCAAAATCTCATAGAGGGCAGGATGAAGCCGGGACAGCGTGTTGTGGTGCTTGAGGACCTGATAAGCACAGGCGGTTCTTCCCTGAAGGCAGTGGAGGCAATTCGTGAGGCAGGCGGTGTGGTTGAAGGAATGGTAGCCATCTTCACCTACGGCTTTCCCCAGGCCTCAGAGGCTTTTAAAAAAGCAGGTGTGGAGCTACATACCCTGAGTGACTATCACACCCTGATTGAAATGGCATTGGAGACGGGCTACATTGAAAAAGGCCAGGTCGAATTACTCACCAGGTGGCGCGAGGAGCCATCAGCATGGAAGGGAGCCTGAACATGAAGATTGAAAGCAAAATAGGGAAATCGACCAGCAATGATGTGAAGATCTATAACTTCATCTCAAACTTTCATAACTTCAAGGAGCTTCTCCCGGCCGACAAGGTTAGCGGATGGGAAGCCTCGGAAGACAAGTGCAGTTTCAATGTGGATCCGCTGGGCCGAACCGGACTGATGATTGTTGAGAAGGAACCACATAAGTTAATAAAGATGGCCTCCGATCCGGAGTTCTCCAGTTACCAGTTTAATATCTGGATTCAACTAAAAAAAGTAGCCGACAACGATACCCGTGTAAAAGTCACCATCGAACCCCTGGTGAATAAGATGCTGCTCCCCATGCTCAAGATACCCCTTCAAAAGCTGGCTGATAGCATCATCAAAAAAGTTGAAGGCTTCGATTTCTAGATTATATTTTCACTGAGCAGATACTGAATATCCTGAAAGCTGTAGCTAAGGGTTTTCCCCTGGCTCTCCACCAGCAATTCACCCAGATCACTGAGTCCCCTGATGGTACCCGTAAACTGCTTACCCTGGTGAGCAAAGACCCCGGGCTGATCAAGCATGAAGAGATTTTCCATGTAGTCACTTTCAAGCTTTGAAGTTTCTCCATTCTCCAACTGCCTGTAGCGCCACATTAGTGAATCGAAGAGCTGGTCCAGAACCTGATTTCGATCGCTTGCAGCCCCTCGTTCAAGAGCAACAGAACTAGCCTCCACGGGAAAAGGAGGGAACTCCGTTTGGTTCAGATTCAATCCAATTCCAATGATGGAATGGGAGATATTCTTCCCACTGATGCCGTTCTCAATCAGAATACCGGCCAGCTTCCTCTTGTTTATCAGGATGTCGTTGGGCCATTTAATATCAGGCATCAGCCCCAGGCACTTTAGTGTGTCAATAAGTGCAAGTGAAGCCACCCTTGAGAGTTGAAACTGCTCAGAGGCTGACAAAAATGCAGGAAACAGAAGCAGGCTCAAAAGTAGATTTTCGCCGGGCTTACTGTGCCATTGATGGCTTCCCTGGCCTCTTCCAGCATCCTGGTAATCAGCAACAACCATCACTGGACCAGTTTCTGGATTCTCCTTCAGCAGACTCGAAAGGTAGAGATTTGTGGAACTATGCTGAAGCAGGTTCACTCTTTTTACTGCCATGGTATAGTTTTTGACATATACTTGCGAGCCTAAAGAGGTTCACTACATAAAAGTAACACTTAAAATTAATTACCTTTGTCATTAAAAGAGCCGATGGGTGGAAATGAACCGTTAAATGCAGAAGAAAAGAGTCGCCTGGTCGTAGAGGCGATCCAGGCGAAAAAAGGACATCAGATTGTCACCATCGATCTTTCAGAAGTTGAACATTCTATCTGCGACAAGTTCATTATCTGTCATGGAGAATCCACAACCCAGGTTTCAGCCATTGCCGATTCAATTCAAAAAGAATTGAAGGAGAAGGCAGGTATCAGGGCTCATCATGTGGAAGGTGTTCAGAACAGCCAGTGGGTCCTGATCGACCTGTTTGATGTGCTGGTACACGTGTTCCTGGAAGAATACAGATCGTTTTATAAGCTTGAAGAACTCTGGGCAGACGGAAAAGTGGTGAGGGTGAAGGAATAATAAGAATAGAATTATGGCTGAAAAGAAAAATAATCCGGGCAATCGTCCGATAATGCCGGGCAATCGTCCGGGTGGAAACCCGGGCAACAAACCAGGAGGAGGGATGAAACCCAAATTCAATTCCTACTGGATTATCGGGATCATCCTGCTGGTGATGATAGGCCTTCAGTTCATTAGCTCGGGAAGCGGTCTTAAGGAGATAGATTCAAACCGCTTTTTCCAGATCCTGAAAAACGGAGATATTGAAAAGCTGGTCATCGTCAATAAAGAGAAGGTAGAGGTTTACATCAGGGCAGAAAGGCTCACCGATGCTGTCTATGAGGATATAAAGTCACAAAAGTCAAACTCAGTATTAGGACAGGCAGTTCCACAGTACTATTTCTCCATCATCAGTCAGGATGTATTTGTTACAGAATTGAATAATGTAATGAATACCCTGCCGCAGGAAAAAAGGCCCTCATATACCACGCTTACAAGACGTAACTATATGGGTGAAATCATGCTGTGGATCATTCCCTTCCTTCTGATCCTTGGAATCTGGATCTATATGCTCAGGCGTATGGGAGGTGGTGGAGCTGGCGGAGGAAACAACATATTCAGTGTTGGAAAATCCAAGGCCCAGATATTTGACAAGGAGACAAGTGTTAAGGTTGATTTTAGCGATGTGGCCGGACTGGAAGAGGCAAAGGTGGAAATCCGGGAAATTGTCGACTTCTTAAAAAACCCCACAAAATATACCGAATTGGGTGGAAAGAT
>JAOZLK010000063.1 GCA_029934875.1 Bacteroidales bacterium
AGAATACTTATCTTTGTGGGCGCAAAAAATGGAAGTCTTTAATGGATAATATTCGCAACTTTTGTATTATAGCCCATATCGATCATGGGAAAAGTACCCTGGCAGACAGGCTGCTGATGAAAACCGGTACACTCGATGAAAGGGACTTCCAGAACCAGGTCCTTGATGATATGGATCTGGAGCGTGAGCGGGGGATCACCATCAAGAGCCATGCCATCCAGATGGAGCACGAGCATGAGGGCAAAAAGTATCTGTTAAACCTGATTGATACTCCCGGCCATGTTGATTTCTCCTACGAGGTGAGTCGTTCCATTGCTGCCTGTGAAGGTGCCCTGCTTATTGTGGATGCCACACAGGGGATTCAGGCTCAAACCATCTCGGTTCTCTATCAGGCCATCGATAATGACCTGGAGATTATCCCGGTTCTGAATAAGATGGACATGGAAAGTGCCATGCCCGATGAGGTGACGGATCAGATTGTGGATCTGATTGGTTGTGATCCCGAAGAGATTATCGGGGCCAGTGGTAAAACCGGTATGGGTGTTGAGGAAATCCTTGAGGCCATTATTAATAGAATTTCTGCGCCCCAGGGAGATCCGGAGGCCCCATTGCAGGCTCTGATATTTGACTCGGTCTACAATTCTTTCCGGGGAATATTCGCTTATTTCCGCGTCATGAATGGTACCATACATAAAGGTGACCTGGTAAAGTTTTTGGCTACAGAAAAGGAGTATGGAGCTGACGAGGTTGGAGTACTGAAACTGAAACCAGAAGCCAGGGACTCCCTCTCAGCCGGGGATGTGGGATATATTATTTCAGGCATCAAAACCTCTAAGGAGGTAAAGGTGGGTGATACCATTACTCATGTGGCCCGGCCCTGTGAGGATAATGTGGAAGGCTTCGAGGATGTAAAACCCATGGTATTTGCAGGGGTATACCCTGTGGATGCTGACGATTATGAAGACCTTAGGGCATCCATTGAAAAGTTGCAGCTTAACGATGCCTCACTGACTTTCATTCCCGAATCATCAGCAGCCCTGGGATTTGGATTTCGTTGCGGATTTCTTGGGCTTTTGCATATGGAAATCATCCAGGAGCGACTCGACAGGGAGTTCAATATGGACGTAATCACGACGGTACCCAATGTGTCCTTTAATGTGATTTCAACCAAGGGCGAATTGGTGGAGGTTCACAATCCTTCAGGCTTGCCGGTTTCTACAGCCATTGACCATATCGAGGAACCCTATATCATTGCACAGGTGATTTCACAGGCCGACTATGTGGGTTCCATCATGAAACTTTGCCTGGATAAGCGGGGTATACTTAAAAACCAGGTTTACCTCACCAGCAACCGGGTGGAAATAACCTTTGAGATGCCCCTGGCAGAAATTGTATTCGATTTCTATGATAAGCTTAAAAGTATATCCAAGGGATATGCATCTTTTGACTACCATCCGCTGGATTACAAGAAAGCCGACCTGGTCAAACTGGATATATTGCTCAATGGAGAAATGGTGGATGCGCTCTCTACCTTGATACACCGTGACAACGCTTATGATTTTGGAAAGCGCATCTGTGTAAAGCTTAAGGAGCTAATACCACGTCAGCAGTACGAGGTAGCCATACAGGCAGCCATCGGGGCCAAGGTAATCTCCAGGGAGACTGTAAAAGCTGTACGAAAGGATGTGACTGCCAAGTGTTATGGTGGGGATATCACCCGGAAGCGAAAACTTCTTGAGAAGCAGAAAAAGGGGAAAAAACGAATGCGCCAGGTAGGCAACATTGAAGTGCCGCAGTCTGCGTTTATGGCCGTTCTGAAACTTGACTAGCCTGGCCTAAGTTTCATCGACCACCAATTTGTAGCCTTTTCCGTGTACGTTAATGATCTGAACATTGGGGTCGGCCTTAAGGTACTTTCGCAACTTTGTGATATATACATCCATACTCCTTGCATTGAAGTAGTTGTCGTCGATCCAGATGGCCTTCAGGGTGAAGTTCCTCTCCAGCACCTTGTTGATGTTGTTACAAAGCAGGATCAGTAATTCCGACTCTTTGGTGGTCAGCTTCTGTTCGGTTCCCGTCCCTCTTAGCTTTTGTTTATTTGCATCAAAAGTAAATGAACCGATCTTCCAGACATTGGTTTCTCCACTTCTGGCTCCTTTAGTTCTTCTAAGTATAGCCTCGATTCTGAAGAGCAACTCTTCCATGCTGAAGGGCTTGGTCAGATAGTCATCGGCACCCAGTGAAAATCCTTCAAGTACGTCCTCTTTCATGGATTTGGCGGTCAGAAAAATAATGGGAATATCCCGGTTCACCATGCGAATCTCGGAGGCCAGCGTAAAGCCATCCTTTACCGGCATCATCACATCCAGCAGACAGAGGTCGTAGTGGAATTGTTCAAAATAGCGGAATGCCTTTTCGCCATTTGTGACCCAGTCGGCTTCATAATTCTTGGCCTGGAGGTATTCCTGGAGAAGTGATCCCAGGTTTTCATCATCTTCAGCCAGTAAAATCCTGTTTTTAATATCTTTCATATCTGGTTATTATCTGCTTCCTTTAGCAAAGGTAGGTGAATATCGAACCTGGAACCTTTGTCCGGTTCACTTTTTATCCTGATTGAGCCATTATGCTGCTCAACGATGAGTTTCACATAACTGAGACCCAGTCCAAAACCTTTTACATTATGGATGTTCCCGGTTGGAACCCTGTAAAACTTATCAAAGATTCTTTTCTGGTCCTCCTTACCGATCCCGATTCCATTGTCGACTACCGAAATGACAATGGCATCCGTTTCATTCTTAGTGGTAAGCGTGATCATGGGTGTTTGCTTAGTATATTTCAGGGCATTCTCAATGAGGTTGGAGATCACATTGGTAATGTGCATGTTATCGCCTGTGATATGCGGATTTTCAGCTTCCGGGAGGAACTCGAGTTTGCCCTTGCGTTTATCGATCTGCAGAAGGAAATTCTGAGCAACTGTTTCAATGATTTCATGCACGTCGATCTCCTGCAGTTTTAGTTTCAACTCACCGTGATCGAAGATGGCCATCTGCAGAACCCTTTCGACCTGGAATCCAAGCTGCTTACTCTCGGCCTGGATGATCTTTGAAATATGTGACAGGTTCTTCTGTTCATCCGGAATGCTCCTGTCGTTGAGCATTTGCGAAGCAAGGCTAATGGTGGATATGGGGGTTTTAAGTTCGTGGGTCATGTTATTTACGAAATCGTTTTTCATCTCTGAAAGCCGTTTCTGTTTGAAGATGATGTACAGCGACAATGAAAAGAGGGTCAGAACAAAGAGGGTTATTAAAACCGAGCTCCAACCCATTATTCCCATTGATTTTACATAGTGTTTTCTTTCCTGGGGGAAGTAAATACCAATCAGGGTAGGTTTATCAAATACTCCCCCGGGCAGGAGGGTGGACCGGTAGTATTTATAAGCTTCGTATTCACTAAATTCTTCAGATTGATAGATGGGTTCCTTTCCTTCGTGGTAAACCGCGTACACAAAAGGCATATGTACCTCCTTCTCTTTAAGCTTCATGCCCAGGAGATTTTTCAGTTGAGACTCGGATATGAGCTCTTCAATATTCCCTCCCTCTTCCAGGATCTGTCGGACGATCTTATTTACAAATACCTCTTTCTCTTCCCAGTTTTTAGAAAGCTCCACCCTGACCTCATCCGGGTTCATGGCAGAAATCAGGATGGTATCCTCGTAATTTTCATCCTGGCCTGTAACTACAATAATGGAATCATCAATAATCTCCACCTTCTGGTTGAGGATTGAGGTATGCGGCTGACTGTAAACAAGTGTTTCTTCCTTGTGAACATTGGATTCCTCTATAATAATTCCACCTTCCCCAATGGTGCTGCGCTGGTCGATCCGATAGTTCCAGACAGCTGTACTCTTGTGATGAACCACCGGAGGCTGGATTTCCTCAAGGATTGTCGTGATGGTTTTGTTCTTTGCAAGTTCAGTTGAAACCTCATTCAAAACCTGCTTAACCACCATGCCAAGTTGCTGCTCCTTATCGGCAATGGAGTTTTTAAACCAGTAGGTCTGGACCACCACAAGTGCAATCATGGCAATACTCAGGAAGACAGTCAGGATCCATAATACAGTTCGACTCATGCATCAAAGATAATCTACCTCGCTGGTTCATTCAGAGTGTTTTAACAATCTTTAACTTCCTTTAAACCAATGTAACGATATTCCACCCTAGATTTGTACAAAACAAAAGCAAATAATGATGAAAAAATTATACACCTACCTGATTCCTGCCATCGCTCTGGCATTTATTTTTTCAGCGGGGCTGACAGCTCAGGAAACCACAGTTTCTGTTAAAGTTAAACAAGATGGAAAGGTGCTTAAGGATACCACCTACAGCTTTGAAGATGCCGAGCAGGCCGAGCATGCCCTGATGGTAATGGATATCATAGGCTCTGACGGTGAGCACATGATGGAGGTTCATAAGTCAATGTCTGAGGCCCACGGAGCTCACTCAAAAACAATGGTTTTTGTTTCTGAGGATGGTAAAACCACAGAGATAATGGAGACGAGCGGCGATTCACTGGTTTGGGTTAGCGAAGGAGAACATGATGGGGATAATGTTAAAATAATAAAGTATAAGGTAGATGGAGATGAAGCCCACTCTAAGAAGGTAGTGGTTGTTAAATCGGGCGACGGAGAGACTTATGATATTCTTATTAATGAAGGTGGTGAGGCGACGGATGAAGGCGAGAACATAGAGGTCATCATTATCAAAGAAAAGGTAGAAAAGAAATAAACAAAGAAGCAGTAGCAGACAATAGGTTTAGTTTTAGGGTTAGTTGAAAGCTGTCCGTCCTCCCGACGGACAGCTTTTTTGTTGGTGAGCCCCGGATTGAATAACTTGCAGGAAAATCGCCCCTTTGCCAGTTAAAGATTACCATAAAATACTTGGAGTATCACCCGGAGCAAGCGAAAAGGAGATTAAGGCGGCCTATCGCAAGCAGGCCATGAAGTACCATCCTGATCTGAATCCTGATCAGGGAGCAAGAGAGAAGTTCTTCGAGATCGATGCTGCCTATGACTTTCTCATGAAGTATGGCAGCAATGTTTCCGCAAGAGACACATACGATGATAGCAGGGCCAGGGAAGTGTACCGCAGGGAGCGGGAGCGTATGCAAAAGCAGGCCAGGGCCAGAAGGGAGAAGAAGCGAAGGGAGGAAGAGATGTTCAGCCGTCCCGAATACCACGATCCCATTCTGCTGGCTAAATACATCATGCATGTTTTTGGGCTCCTTTTCGCCTTTGCAGCCATCCTCGGACCTATCCTGATTGCTATCTTCGATGATCCTGCCAGCCTTGCCGGCACTTTTTTCTTCATTATAGCCGGGATTGTATTGCTTGCTTACATTTATCCTCGCAGAAAAACATGGCTCCGTCTGGGCAAGTTTATGACCGGGTGGGACCAGGTGTCCGCATATGTCAGGAAAGGGTCTGAAAAGCCCTCTAAGGACCGTTGTTGCTACAGTGCCCATGCAATGGCCGGAGGGAAACCCTTCAGGGTAGAGCTGACCAAGACCATTGATTCAAAGATTCGGACTTACGGAGTGATGAATCACCAGGTAAAGTTCAGGACCAGGACAAAACGGCTTGTGATCCCCAGGAGTGCGAGGGCTCATTTTTATCATAGGATGACAACCCTGATCAAAGTGCTGACTTTGATTGGCTTTATGATTTTTCTCCCGGTGGATAGCCTGGTATGGAGATTCATTGGAGGTATCGTTGCCGGTGGCCTCTTGGGAACAGCTGCCCTGGCCCTTGCAGGAGTCCGTTCAAAGGTGAGCTATCTGCTGACACCCGGATTGATATTTAAGTCCGTGATATGGATTGCTTCGCTATCTTTAATTTCCACCTTCGGTCCTGGTTTCAATATTCAGACCTCGGGATATATATATGCCCTTATTGCCGGCTTGCTTTTTTTGCTGGATATGTTTTTTGACCTTGTGTTTGGCTTATTCCCATTCTACAGGTGGACGTTTCGCCCCCTTGTCAGGCAGGGTAAGATTATGGATGAACTTTACCAGAAGGGCTATCAGAATTACCAGGAATTGCCTGTTTACTCAGTAATATATCCCCTGATTCGCTGGCTGTTCTAAGGACTACCAGAGCAGCAGCCGGTCTTTGTTACGTATTTTTGCCAGGTCCACAGGAACACACATTCTTACATCCGGGATGGCTGCTGTTTTCCCGATAAATACACCTATGCCTTCCTCCATGATCTCCCCCTGTATATGAACCAGGTAATCCAGGTTTTTCAATTCATCCAGGAAATAGCCATTTTCTGCGCGGTTTCCGATCACCCTGTAGGTAAGTAGGGATTCATCGTCGAAGTATTCGTAGAGAGAAAATTCCTGATCCTGGTCCAGTTTCCTGTGGTAGAGAGAGAGGTCTTCCTGTTTCAGTAGTTTAAATCCAAGTGCCCGGTTGATGAGCAGATTTAAACGGTAGTCGGCTTGGTCGGCCACAACTCCCAGCAGGCAGAAGTCTTCATCAAATGCAAGCTCAAGTTTATGCTTCTTAAGTGCCATCAGCTATCTTTTCCTGGATAGAAATCATTGCCTCCCTGGCAGCTCTTTGCTCAGCATCCTTTTTTGTGCTGCCCCTTCCGCTTCCCTTTTTCTCACCATTCAGTGAGATGGTGGAAATAAAAGAGGGAAACTTTTGCGTGGAGTTATGCTCCTCAAGACTCTCAAAAATAACCTCAACTCTTTTTTTCTGTGCCCATTCAATGACCCTGCTTTTGTAATCCGGGTCCTTGTTCACAAGCAGGTTCAGATCGATGTGTTTTTCCAGGATTTTTTTGAGAAAGAATTTCCTGGCAACCCTGTAACCGCGGTCTAGATATATTGCTCCCACCAGGGCTTCCAGCATATTCCCATAAATATGCTTCGACTTGTTACCGGGAAGCACACCATGGCGAATCATAGAGGGTATGTGAATCTGCATTGCCAGGTAGTCCAGGTTTTTTCGTTTAACAATCCGGGCACGTACCTTGGTCATGAAGCCCTCATCGCAATTGGGGAATTTACGGAACAGGTAATCTGCCACAATGGTGCTGAGAACAGCATCGCCGAGGTATTCAAGGCGTTCATTGTTAATTGATGCTGCCTTGGGATAAGATATAAGGGCTGATTTTGGCAGGAAGGCAAGTTTATAAATCTTCAGCTTAAAGGGTAAAAAGCCCAATAATCGAATCAGTTGAAGATAGAACCTGCGTCCATTCAACACATTATCCCTTAAAAAGCTTGAAAATAACTGATGTATTGTGACCCCCGAAACCAAAAGTGTTGCTCATGCCAATGTTTACTTCACGTTTTTGAGCAGTGTTCGGGGTAAGGTTAAGTTTGGGGTCTATACCCGGATCCAGGGTCTTAAGGTTAATAGTGGGAGGGATGATCCCATGATTAATAGACATAATCACAGCAATGGATTCAATGGCACCGGCTGCTCCCAAAAGGTGTCCGGTCATCGATTTGGTGGAACTGATGTTCAAATCGTAAGCGTGCTCACCAAAAACTTTTTTGATCGCTGCTGCTTCAGACAGGTCACCCAGGGGGGTGGCTGTTCCATGTACGTTGATATAATCAACTGTTTCAGGTTTGATTTTTGCATCTCTGAGGGCATTCAACATTACCAGACGGGCTCCTTCACCATCGGGGTGGGGGGCGGTAAGATGATGTGCATCAGCCGACATTCCCCCGCCAATCAGTTCGGCGTAGATTTTTGCACCACGCTTTTGTGCGTGTTCCAATTCTTCAAGGATCAATCCTCCTCCTCCTTCTCCCATGACAAATCCATCCCTGGTGGCATCGAAGGGCCGCGAGGCTGTTTTGTACTCATCATTGTTTGAAGAAAGCGCCTGCATGGAATTGAATCCTCCAACTCCTGCTTCGCAGATAGCTGCTTCTGATCCTCCTGAAATAAACAGGTCTGCCATATCGAGGCGGATCAGGTTATAAGCATCAATAAGGGCGTTAGTTGAGGATGCACAGGCTGATACCGTGGCGTAGTTTGGCCCCCTGTACCCATATTTCATGGACAGGTGACCCGCTGCGATATCGGAGATCATTTTAGGGATAAAAAAGGGATTAAACCTGGGTGTGTATCCACCCTCCACGTATCCCTTAATTTCATTGGTGAAGGTTTCTATTCCCCCAATTCCGGACGCCCAGATTACTCCGGCGCGATCCTTGTTAATCTCCGCTTCTTCCAGGCCGGCATCCAGGTAGGCCTCATGGGCCGCAATCATGGCAAACTGAGCGTACTTGTCAAGCTTTCTGGCACCCTTGCGGTCGAAGTAATCCAGGGGATTATAATTCTTCACCTCGCAGGCAAACTTGGTTTTGAATTTCTCAGCGTTGAAACTGGTAATCCAATCGCTCCCGCTTACTCCATTGGAAAGACCTTTCCAGTATTCCTGCAAATTCTTTCCAAGGGGGGTGAATGCCCCTAATCCTGTGACTACTACCCGTTTCATACCTGCAAGTATTTGTAGATAAACTACAGCTTACTCAGCGTTCTCTTCGATATATTTGATCGCGTCTCCAACAGTGGAAATGCTTTCAGCCTGATCATCAGGAATACCCATATTGAACTCTTTTTCAAATTCCATGATGAGCTCAACTGTGTCAAGAGAATCAGCGCCCAGGTCGTTAGTAAAGCTAGCTTCCGGAGTTACCTCATTCTCATCAACACCTAATTTGTCAACAATAATTGCTTTTACTCTTGATGCAACGTCAGACATGACTATAAATTTAAATTAATAATATTGGTTATTTTTAACGGTGCAAAGAAATGCAAAATTCGACTATTTTCAAAAGAATGCTCTTTTTTTGACAACATTTTCGTCTAAAACAATGATTTTACTTGAAAAAAATCTCTTTTTCTGGACGGCTAAAACATAGAAAATGAAAAGGATAGCCATACTTGCCTCGGGTTCGGGTACCAATGCAGAGAACTTAATTCGTTTTTTTCGAACGCACCCCGCGGGAAGTGTGAAAATTGTGCTTACAAATAAACCCGGAGCCGGGGTTATCAAAAGGTCCGAATCCCTTAATGTGGAGACAGTTGTCTTTGGAAGGGAGCAGTTTTATGGGAGTGAGGAAATTACTGATCTTTTATTAGAGAGAGAAATAGACCTGCTTGTGCTGGCAGGATTCCTGTGGCTGGTTCCTCCTGGCCTCCTCCTGGCATTCAGTGGCCGGGTCATCAATATCCATCCTGCCCTGCTGCCCCGGTATGGAGGAAAGGGTATGTATGGCAGCAATGTTCACAAGGCAGTTGTGGCCAGTGGTGATACGGAGTCGGGAATTACAATCCATCATGTGAACCAGGACTATGATGAAGGAAGTATTATTTTCCAGGCTAGATGTGAAGTCATGGCAGGGGATAGCCCCGAGTCCCTTGCTGCAAAAATACATGAGCTTGAATATGAGCATTTCCCCAGGGTCGTCGAGGACTTGCTAGATAAGCTTTAGGATACCCATGACAATGCTTTTCTTTACATTGTAGTCGGGAAGGTAAGCTTCTTTGACCGGTTCTACGGGGGGCGCCACCACCTTTAAGGGGTTAACCGGACTCCCGTTCTTATAAAACCTGAAATCCAGGTGAGGCCCCGTGGCCAGACCTGTGGCTCCCACATAACCGATCACATCGCCCTGCTTTACATAACGTCCCTGGCGGATATTTTTACCGAATCTGCTCAGGTGCATATAGGTGGTTGAGTATACACTGTTATGCTTTATTTTAACGTAGTTACCACCGCCATTCTTTTGATATCCAACTTTCGTGACGACCCCGTCACCTACTGTGTAAACAGGTGTGCCTGAGGGGGCTGCGTAATCAACTCCGTGATGGGGACGACGAATTTTAAGGACGGGATGATATCTTGAGTTGGAGAAGCCGGAACTGATCCGGGAGAATCTCAGGGGAGCTTTCAGGAAGGCCTTGCGCAGGCTATTTCCCTCTTCGTCGTAGAAACTGTCTACCTCATCCTGCCGGAAGGGGATGGCCCAGAAATCATTGTTATTATGATTAATCAAGGCTCCCAGAATTCGGTTAATACCAATGGATTGTGAATCTACATATGACTCCTCAAAGACTACCTTGTATTGGTCGCCCTGTTGAATTCCGAAAAAATCGATGGTCCACGCAAAAATCTCACTTAGCTCCACGGCCAACATGGGATTGGCATCAGCTTTCACCATCGATTCCCAGAGGGAGGTTTCAATAGTGCCCGAGGCAGTGATAATTCTATGTTCCACTGGCTTTGTGCCATTTTCAGCCCTTACAGACTCAGCTTCCAGGTAAACAGTAACGTAGTTCAGCGGATCTTTTTCGTATACAAATATGGCTGGAGTACTATCCAGTGTGCTGAAAAGTGTGTAAGCGTTGCCAGGTCTTATTTTTCTTTCATCCAGGAGTCCATCGGGCAGCATTGAAATATGGTATAGCTGTTTTTGACTTACCCCCAGGGGAAAAAGTACATCAGCCAGGGATTGCCTTCGGCGAACCTCTCCTTTTGTAAGCTGGTAAGCGGACAGGGGAATTCCATAAAGCATTTCAATAGGAGGCTCGTCCTCCTGGATGCTTTCAACAAGTGCTATGGACGCCTTGGGCGATGATACAGAGATTGCATTCCGGGGCACGAAATATACCACGGCCACCACGAGGATGGTCAGCAAAAGCATGAAAAGTAAATCTCTACCCTTCCTCATTATATCACGATGTTGATAATCTTCTTCGGGACATGAATAAAACGCTTGGGTGTCGCACCCTTACTCCATTTTTGCGCTACTTCATTGGCAAGAACCTTTTCCTGTACCTCTTCAGCAGGCATGTCCAGTGGCAGGCTTATCTTAAAACGGAGCTTACCATTAATCATAACCGGGTACTCATAACTATCTTCCACGAGCAGGCTTTCATCACATAAAGGCCAATCAGCCAGGGCTACCGATGTATTGGTTCCCAACATCTCCCAGATCTCCTCGGAAAGGTGGGGCGCAAAGGGAGCCAGTACCCTGATAAAGGATTGGGCCGTGTTCCTGGTCACCTTCCCCTTTTTGATACATAAATTTGTGAAGATCATCATTTGAGAAATGGCAGTATTGAAATGCAGGGCCTCAACATCTTCTCCTACCTTTTTGATGGTAGCGTGAAGCGATTTTAAGATCTCCTCGTCCTCTTCACCTTCATGCAATTTGCCAGGGTCGGCAAAGAACTTATTTACCCTGTTGAGGAAATTATAAACTCCCTTAACCCCGTTTTCAACCCATGGCTTTACAGCATCCAGCGGACCCAGGAACATTTCGTACAACCTCAGGGAATCAGCTCCGAAAGCAGCAACCACATCATCCGGATTGACCACATTTTTCAGGGATTTGGACATCTTGGCCACAATCTGCTTCAGAGGCTCGCCGCTTTGGGTATGGTAAAATGCATCTTCTTTTTCTTCAACGAGATCGGAGGGGACTTTGGCTCCTGCCTCCGTTTCGTAGGCAAAGGCGAGGATCATTCCCTGGTTATACAGCTTCTGATAAGGTTCATCGGTGGATACTATGCCCAGGTCGAAAAGAACCTTGTGCCAGAAACGGCTGTAGAGCAGGTGGAGGACGGCATGTTCAGCACCACCAATGTACAGGTCAACCGGCAGCCAATAGTTCTCCTTTGCACTGGAAAAGGGCTCCTCGTCATTTTTCGGGTCGATATAGCGGAGATAGTACCAGCATGAGCCTGCCCACTGTGGCATGGTATTGGTCTCCCTTCGGCCTTTTCGGCCATCGGGTCCGGTAACTTCAAGCCATTTAGATGCATTGGACAGGGGAGATTGTCCGTCCGATCCAGGTTCATATATCTCTAATTGGGGCAGTTCCAGGGGCAGCTGTTCTTCCTCCACCAGGGAAATTTCACCATCTTCCCAGTGAATGACAGGGAAGGGTTCGCCCCAGTAACGCTGGCGGCTGAAGAGCCAGTCCCTGATCTTGTAATTAATGGCTTCTTTACCAAGTTTATGATCTCCCAACCATGCGATGGTAGAAGCGATTCCCTTTTCTTTCGTAAGGCCATTGATATCCAGGCCAGTTAGTTCGTTTGATGAGTTGATGTAAGTCCCGTCTTCAGTCCAGCAGGCTTTTCCTTCAAGAATTTTGTTCCTCAAATCACTGTCCTCTGTTTTAGGATCCATGATGCAGGTGATGGGCAAAGAAAAGGTGGTGGCAAATTCAAAATCCCTTATGTCGTGGCAGGGTACTGCCATAATTGCCCCGGTACCATAAGCCATCATAACATAGTCAGCCACCCAGATGGGTATTTTCTCACCATTCACTGGATTGATGGCCATACTTCCGGTAAAAACACCCGTCTTTTCTTTGGAGAGGTCTGAACGGTCCAGGTCAGACTTGAGCCCTGCCCGGGCAATGTAGCCCTCCACTTCTTTCTTCTGCCCCTCAGTAACCAGCTTCCCAAGCATGGGGTGCTCCGGTGCAACAACCATGTAGGTGGCTCCGAAAAGGGTG
>JAOZLK010000487.1 GCA_029934875.1 Bacteroidales bacterium
CCCATGCTGGTAAATCACTTCATAAAAAAATACTGCACCTCCATGAGCAGGGATATGATCTCCATCGACCCTGCGGCCATGAAACACCTGGAGAGCTTTGAATACCCGGGCAATGTGAGAGAACTGGAGAATATGATTGAGCGATCCATTGTGGTGGGCAGCGGGAAGGTGATTACTTTGAAGGATCTTCCCATGGGCAGGGAGGTGATCAGCAGCTCCATCGAGAGCCTGGATGACCTTGAAAAGAAGCATATTGCCAAGATCCTGGAGAAGTACACATGGAACATTTCCAGATCGGCCAGGGCCCTGAACGTCGATCGGGCAACACTCTACAATAAGATACGGAAGTATAAACTCAAAGAGGAATAGACCATTTGGAGGGGCGGTCCATCATATTGGTATCCTGTGGCCTTTTCGAGAAGAAACTGACGGAAAAAGTCGCAAAGGATGTATCCAGGGAATTTTCTTATCCTGTGGAACTGAAGGAGTGCAGCCTGGATATCAGCCACTTTTATAACCCGGGTCGCCGACAGTATGATGCCAACATGTTGCTACATGCCATCTCAGAGCGAGCTCCTGTACATGAACTGAAGGTAATGGGGATGGTACGTGTTGATCTCTATATTCCTATTCTGACCTATATCTTCGGACAGGCAAAGCTGAATGGCTATACGGGTCTTGCTTCACTATACCGACTGCACAATGAACATTATGGACTGGAAGCCGATTATAACCTGCTCATCGAACGCTTTAGCAAGGTAATCATCCACGAGCTGGGGCATACCTTTGGACTGATCCACTGTAACAATCCGGTATGTGTGATGCGCTCCAGTACCTATGTAGAGGACCTTGACCAGAAGGACAAGAAATTCTGTCAACGATGCAGGACCGAGCTAAACAGGGTCCGGGAGTTTGAGTATGAATAGCAGCCTGAGCAGCCAGTCTCCGGAAGTTTTAAAACAGATTCCCGATCCTGATCCCCACATTGAAGGTCCTGGGCTGGTAGGGGCCATAGATGTATCCTGCATCCCTGAATACCCCGCTGTCGTAATGGGCCTGCATCTGGTTGAAGAGGTTCTTTATTCCTGCATATACCTGGAGAGTTGTTTCTCGTGTAAGTTTAAAATCGTAGGAGAAGAGCAGGTCGGTGATCAGGAAGGCCTCCGATCGTTCCAGTCGCTCACCTGCAATTACATCTCCATTTTCAAGAGCCTCCTGTTCCAGGGGATCATCTGTATCGGGGTCTAGTCCGAAATGAGGTACCCACATGGGCCCGGTGTAATTCAGGGTAAGGGTGCTTGAGAATCCTTCCCATGCCTGCCAGTTCAGGGTAGCATAGCCATAGCTGTCCGGGCTTCGCATGAAATAAATGGAGCTGTGTCCCTGATCCGGATCTCCCCATGCCTGGGGACTCTGATAACGACTGTCCTGCAAAGTGAAGCCTATCTGCGAAGACAGGTGGTCGGTCCAGAATGAATTCAACTCAGTATTCACTCCGGCCACGAAGGCTCCGTCTTCGGCATTCACCCGCATGTAGCCCCAGCTTCCCATGCTGTCTGTTGGGTAGTATTCATCCGCAAAGGGATCTTTCAGGAAGGTGAAAAAACCTTCTACCAGCAGGTCATGAATGGCTGCTCCGGTGTTGAAATTTGTATTCAGGGAGGAGCTAAGTGAATGCGAAGTCTCCTGGATTAGATCGGGATCATTGAAATGCTCTACCCGCCTGGCATTGATCAATTCAATGTGGAGGTCCTCATTGAATACCTGGGGAGCCCTGTATCCCTTTCCATATCCTATTCTCCACCGTATATTGGGTGTTATTTTATAGAGTAAACCTAGCCTTGGGACTAAGACCATGTTGTTGTAGTTACTTGTATTGTTGACATCCTGTGCATCCAGATCTTGAATGACATAGTTGTCGAAGCGCAAGCCTATTGAAATGTTTACCTTTTTTCCTTTCCAGTCGTGCTGAATGAAGGTCCCAAAGGTATTTACCAGCTGATTGGTCAGTGTGGTGTTTTCCTCACCGCCGGCACCCAGTTTCTGATCATTTATCAGATTGGTATTGTTGTCGATTCCAAGCACAGTTGTGGATGCTGCAAAGAGAAACTCATTGGCATTGATCACATATTGCCCCCCCACAGAAGAGGTGAAATCGTCTGTATGTCCATAGGAGTTAGGGTCCTGCTGAGCCCCATAGTATGAATCCCTGTCAACTCCCTGTGCAGCTGCGTACACAGAAAGTTTGTCATATTTATCGTTGGTGAAGAGGTCGAAAGCAAGATTGCCCCCGGTAATCTTATGTTCCACCTGTTCGCACAGATCTGCTTCATGGGGCAGGTAGTCCAGTTTATTTCCCCCGCGCCTGTATTCACTGATCCTGTATCCGTCCAGGGAAATTTTACTTCTTGTGCCTGGTTTATGGTAGGCGTTGAAACCGAAGGTAGTGTTGTTTATGGTCACCATTTCCGAAAAGTCATCGCCATTTTCATCGAAAGCGTCCCGATCGCGGTACATCCCGTAAATGTAGGCCCCGGTCTTATTGTCGTCCGTGACCACAGAGGCATTCAGGTTTAGCTGCGCATCGACCGCTGGTACCGTTCGATGCTCGTTGCCCACCCCGATTACTCCGTAGCGCCCATCCACACTAAAGCTGTTGATCTTCGATTCTTTTGTAATCACATTCACTGTTCCTGCAATTGCATTTCCACCAAAGAGGGCCGAACCGCCCCCACGGACCACTTCTATACGTTCTACCATATTGGCCGGGATTAGCTCAAGACCGTATACCCCTGCAAGTCCGGAAAATACCGGGCGACTGTTCACTAATATCTGGGTGTAAGGGCCGTCCAGTCCATTCATTCTCAGCTGGGTAAATCCGCAGTTCTGGCAGTTGCTCTCGATACGCAGCCCGGGTGTAAAGCAGAGCCCCTCGGCTATGTTGACCGACTGGGTCTGCATAATTAGAGCTGGTGAAACGGAAGTGATCACAACAGGAGCTTCAGTTCGATTGGTCTGGTTCCTGCTGGCACTTACCACCACCTCTTCCATTTGGAGCACATCCTCCTTGACGGTAAACCTGATTTCCTGGGTCTTCTTGGCAATGGTAGTCACCTGGAGGGTTTCACTCGTATATCCCATTCCACTTACCCTCAGGGTATAGTTACCAAGGGGGAGATTATTGAGCTGGTAGTGACCTGTGCCGTCTGTGGTGGTTCCAATGGTGGTTCCATCCAGTGTCAGGTTGATAAAGGGGACGTGTTCCCCGTCGCATATTACATCACCGATGATGCTTGCATCGGTATTTATCTTTTTAGCATGGCTTAACTGTGAGAGCGATAATAAAAGGATCACCGCAATCAGGTACACTTTATTCATTCTGTGATTTATTTGTATGATGTAGTAATTCAGAAGATTACATGGACATAGTGCTCCTGACACGAAGGGGAGCAAAACTCATCAGGAGATAGAATTCTCCCTTATCTTACATACAATGTGGTGGTGCCCTGCCAGGCTGGAGATCAATCTGACCAAGGGTAAAGGGATTCCGGGTAAACCAGCATTTTTCCAGATCCCTGACAGCCTTCTTCAGGACCAGTGCCATCATTGAAGTGAGCATCATGAGCTCAAGGCCCTGGAACATGAAGAATTCCAGGGAAGAATGATGGTGTGTCTGTCCCTTGACAGGGTCAGAAGTTTTATTGAAGGGGTGGGCGTGGGTAATCAGGGTGCCATCGGGCAGAACATGAACGTGGATGTAAACCGCCTTATTCACCAGCAAGGCAGCCATGATAAGGATCATCGCTCCGAGGATCAGCTGGTTTATAATTTTGTTGAGGTTCATGCTAACTTATTGCAAAATAACAGAAGATTCGTATGAATACAAATACCTATTTATAGGTATTTATCCATGGGATTCAATTTAAACTCATTCTAAGCTTGCTTGAAGCAACTGCTTATCCTGTAT
>JAOZLK010000488.1 GCA_029934875.1 Bacteroidales bacterium
AGCAATACTGGTTAAATGATCTTGAGTATGAAATCAGAGAACTGCTCATGAATGAAGGTAAATACGATCCCAATCGCGGCTGGTATTATAAAAATGAAATACGTGCTGAGATGGTACACAGAACCCTGGAAGGAATTGATTTCAACGGTAGAAAAATTCACTATTTTGAATATAAGCAATGGCCTTCAGGAAAACTTGTTCTGCCTATCTGGTTCACAGGAAAAATAACCAAAATTGATAATAAGAAAATGCAACTGACAGTATTGCTTGAGGCTGACCCGGAAAAAATGTATGGTTACAATTATAATAAAAACTTAAAAGGAGAGGCGAAATTAGATCCCCAGGCAGAAAAAAATATGGAGGTTCTGGACAAATGGGTCAATGGAAGTGATGCAGATAAAACCCTGGTTTTTGATATTGATGATTCGGTAGAATTGTTTTTAAATGCACTTCCGGCAGAAATGAATCAGTACCGTGTTGGTGACTTTATTGCCGGGCGTTACGGTTTTATGCCTGATACTTTTAAAGATCCCAATAATCCGGATTCAAAAGGGATTAGTCCTCCTGAAATCACTATTACTTCAGAAGGATATACCAGGGTGCGGCCAGAGCATATCCGTGTAAGCCATTCCATTAAACCCGAAGCATCAGACTTCCTTCGTGAGACTAAGTGGCATGCAACTGATAATGGATTATAATAAGAGGAAAATTATGAAAAATGTGTCAAGACGAGGATTCCTCAAACTTACAGGTACTGCAGTAGTTTTATATCCATTTGGAAATCAGCTATTTGCCAATGAGAAGGAAGTATCGGTCAAAACTTACACTTACAAGAAGGTTGGCGATCTGGAAATAAAAGTAGTTGTGCACAGACCTGACGATAAAGTTATCCGGCCTGTTGTTGTCAGAATTCATGGCGGTGCCCTGATTATGGGCCATCGGGATTGGGAGAAAGATAGGCTCTGTCTGAAGCTTCTGGAAGAGGGTTATGCCATAGTTTCTATCGATTACCGCCTGGCTCCGGAAACAAAGCTTCCGGATATTATTGAAGACCTTGAGGATGTTTTTGCTTGGATCCGGAAGGAAGGCCCTGAATTGTTCCAGGTTGACACAAGCAAACTTGCGGTTACAGGTGGCTCAGCAGGTGGTTATCTCACCTTAACATCAGGATTCAGGGTGAAACCCCGGCCAACAGTTCTTGTAGCATTTTTTGGCTATGGTGATCTGATAGGCGATTGGTACAGCACACCAAGCAAGCATCATTCTAGTGACCTTACTGAGCAGGAAGCATGGGACCAGGTCAGTGGTTCTCCAATCTCTGACTCACGTGAGCGAAAGGGTAAGGGCGGGGCATTTTACATGTACTGTCGCAAGCATGGACTCTGGCCAAAAGCAGTATCTGGTTGGGATCCGTTTACAGAAGGGGAAAAGTTCTTCCCATACATGCCGGTAAAAAATGTGACGGGGGAGTATCCTCCAACCATGCTTATCCATGGCACAAACGATACCGATGTACCCTACGAGCAGTCATTGATGATGGCCGAAGAGTTTGACAAGCACAATGTCGAACATGAGATGGTAACCATTCCTGGTGCTGAACATGGTTTAAGAGATGGTGATCCGGAGCTTGTCGATGCTGCTTATGATTCGGCTGTGGAATATATTAATCGGTTTATGAAATGATAATCTAAACTCAAGGACATGGACAGAAGAGCGTTTTTAACCAATACAGCCTTAACTGCTGCAGCCATCTCTTCATATGGAATGATGGCATGTAACAGGCTGAAATCAGAAGACAAGCTTTTTCTGCTTCGATATGATACCGAGTGGTGGGGCGAAGAAAATGAGATGGAAGGTTTTTTTGAAAAACTCATTGAGGTCCATCGTGCAAATAGTATTCCGGCTACCTTTTTTTGTACTGGAAATACTTTAACTAACAGAACAGAAGTATTCAGGGCCTTTTATAATGAAGTAAAACATGATGCCCTGTTTGATTTTCAGGATCACAGCTTTAATCACATTGGACTTTGCAAAAAGGAGGGACAGGGATTAACGTTTGAAGAATTGAAGAGTGATTATGAAAAGTCCTTTTCCATTCATAATGAAGTGTTTGAGAAAATGCCTGTCGGAATATCATTGTGCGGAACGCCCGGAGAGTCATATAAGGCATTTGATGTCAATGAAAAGACAAAGGCAGAATTTGAGATGCTGGCAAATCTTGGAATGAAAATGATTAACACTTATCTATTAGAACTGGATGGATCGAAGGAGTTTTGCAACTATTCGAGCCTCGGGCATCCGGAAATCATGGGATTCCCAAGTGGATACAGTGATACTGACTGGGGATGGAAGAACAAAGAGACAAAAGGGCCTGCCTATATTCTCGACGAAATAAAAATGAGATCGGGCAATAATGAACACATGCCTCTTATGTTGCATGACTGGGTGGCATGGCAACATGCAGAAGATAAGGAGCTTACTCATGTCAAAATGTTTGCTGACCAGGCACGGAAGTATAACTATAAATTAGTAACACACATAGAGTGTTATCAGGATAAGAGAATCTGGAAAACAACTACATAACAATCAAATATGAAATCAGTAATTCATTTTTTATTACCCTTTTACCTTTTGCTTTCTTTGGATCTGGTTGCTCAGGAACCCAATGCTGTATATCTCAGCGACCTGGATCATGGGTTTATTGCCAACGAATATGGACCGCCACGCTCTGACCGGTCGTTTGGCAAGCATCCCTTAACAGTGAAAGGAATCGAGTATGAGAAAGGCCTGGGAGTACATTCACCCTCAAAATTGTATATAAATGTAGGCCGAAAGGCAGAGCGGTTTATATCAGTGATAGGGATCGATGACGAAGTAGCTGTTTCAAGACTGGCCATTCAAAACAGTATCAATAATTTTGGTCATGAAAAATCGCCTCATTATAAATGGCTCAATCACAATGATGAGGGACTTGATTCAAAGGCAATCGATGAATTTGTGAGTTTTACACCGACCTATGTTTATGATGCAACGGATGATGTATTCGATTTTACCCAGGGGGCAAATGTCAGTTTTAAGGTATTTGCCGATGGAGAGATGATCTATTCAAGCGGTTGGTTTTCAGAAATATCGGAGCGAGATCCAATTGATTTAGACATAAGAGATGTTGAGATGCTCTGTCTGGTAGTTGAGCGTGGAGCGGATGGTTCTTTTCTTGATCATGCGAATTGGGCAGATGCGAGACTGATTTTAGCACCCGGCAAGCAGAGTGATGGTATTACTATCTCATCCTACACAGATGAAATAATCATGAATCATGGTGGTTTTTTACCCAAGGGGGTAAAAACGTTTCGGGTTATGAATGCAGGCGAGAACGATAAATTTGAAATTGTTAGTTTGCTCAAGAATGAGCCTGTTTTTACCGGAAATCTGAAGTCGAAGCATGGTGATTGGGGAAGTGTTTATATTGGAGACTTTTCAGAGTTAAAAGAGTCCGGACAATATTATGTTCGTTGCGGAGAGCAAATCTCCTTCCCGTTTTCAATCAGGCAAACGCTCTATGCGGAGTATATAAAAAAGCATCTTACCCGCTATCTCTGGCAACGATGTGGTGATCCTGAGAATGGTTATTCGCGGGGATGTCATATGGATGACGGCAGAAGGTCTGATAATGGTGAGCACCATAGTGCTGTTGGTGGATGGCACGATGCCGGTGACCTTAGAAAATGGGGGACAACCATTGGTGGTTATTATGGATTGAGCGAAATAGCAGTGAGCTATACCGGCATGAAGGAGTTTGATGGTAAATCACAAATTGAACAACAGGTTGCTGATGAGCTGCTTTGGGGAAGAAAGTACTATTTATCCATACAGGATTCCACCGGATTTATGATGAGTAATATAGGAGGGGCTTATGAGGATGACAGGTTTACGGATAATATTATTGGAAATGAAGACGACAGGGTA
>JAOZLK010000489.1 GCA_029934875.1 Bacteroidales bacterium
CAGCAAACTTCCCAGGTAAGTTTCGTATTGCACCAGGTCGTCCGGGGCTGTTCCATGGATGCGTACATTGGAAAACCTGGCCGTTTCGGAGAAAGAATCGTCGTGGGAGCATATGAAGAGCCCTGCAAATTGTTCTGCTGCAATGTCCATCTCCACAGATTGAGACTGATAGATATCACCAGAGTGAGCCACGGACATGGTAAAGGTGGATCCCTTCTTTTCCAGCTGGAGCACATCCGGTCCTTCAGCCTCGAATTTAAGTTCTTCCATATCGGCTCCCTGCTTTTTCCGGAATTGCAGACCGGTCAATCCGTCGCCATGGACCACGCAGCTGATGTGAACTGCATCGGACGAGAGTCCCTCGCGGATCATCAACCCGGCCTTCCGGTGGAGGTGGTTTCCTTCCAATAAAAACTCCAGCCTTGCCTGGATGATATAATCTCCATTCATCTTCTTCCAAAGGAAAGAGAAAGAATCATTACCAAACCAGATGTTTTCTCCTGAGCCCTTGAGGAGGTAGACTTGCTCCGGTTCATTGTAAGAGACTGACCCGGAAATGGCAGGGGAACCAATATCTGTTAATGCACTGAAAAAGCCAATGGACGGCTCATTGAGCTGGGCCATAAGGCTCGAGGAGATAATAATCATGGTGAACAGGCTTGTAAGTAATAGATTGCAGATCCGCATCATTGTAGGTTTTGATGCAGAAGATAAAAAAAAAATACGGGATGACAACTGCTTTATCTAGCTCAGAAACTTTTCCCTTTTTTGAAGATTCAGCAGTCCCAGCAGAATGAGAACAACACTGCCAATCCCCATGATGATACGGTTTTGTCTGATGGTCTCCAGCCAGACAATCTCATTGATGTCACGTGGAATATTGAATGGATTCAGGAAGATATTCCACTTGGAACCCTCCAGTGCATCGGCCAGGATCAGAAGCGCAAGCCCGAAAACCACCATGATGACAGCAGTGGCATTACCATTTCGCACCATGGTAGATATGGAGAATCCCAGTGCTGAGACAAAAAGGACCAGCACCATCAGGTGTAAAATCATTCTTAGCACCGGGAAGCTGATCAGGGCATAGTAGGCCAGACCAGCAAAGGGGAAAAGCAGTAGAAATACCAGGAAGATGATCATCAGGTATCGAACCAGCCATACTTTGTAACGATAATCAGGGATGCCAAAGATTATTTCAAGGGTTCGTTGATCGGCATCGCTCTGGATTCCGAAAACCGAAGGAAAAAAGACAAGGAGGATTGCCGGAAAGGCCAGTAAGGCATAGATGTCTTCCAAATCCATGTCATCACTGTCAAGCGCGATGATGATTCCAAATACCAGGAAAAATATAAAGGCTGCCAGGATGAAGTAAATGAATTTTCCACCGAAGATGATGCGCATGTTATACCTGGCAAGGCTGTAAGTATTCTTTATAAATGAGCTGTTTCGTCCCATGGTTTATGCTTTATCCGATCGTAATAGCCAGAGGTAGGCATCCTCAAGCAAAGGCAACTCCTCAATTGCATCTTCGAAGGGCTTTGCGGCAGCAATGCATCTGAACCTGATCCTGTCCCCATCTCTCATGTGATGGACCACCATAAGGTCCCTGGTCGCTTCTTCGAAGTGCGCAGCTGACAGCGAGCTTTTCCATACCCTTCCCCTTGCCATGGAGGTTAATTCTGTTGGAGTGCCGTTAAACAGGACCTCTCCCCTGTTGATCACCGCCATGGTAGAGCATGAACTGGATATGTCTTCAATGATGTGGGTGGAAAAAATCACCACACGGGTGGCACTCAATTCCACCAGCAGATTCCTGAATCGTATTCTCTCCCGGGGATCGAGTCCGGCTGTGGGCTCATCCACCACCAGTATTCTGGGCAGGTGCAGCAATACCTGGGCAATGCCGATCCTCTGCTTCATTCCACCGGAATAGGCCCCGATCTTTTTCTGTCGCTGGTCCCACATGTGCACCGATTCCAATACTTCACGGATTCTCTTTGCCCTGGCATGGCTGTCGGTAAGTCCCTTTAAGATTGCCTGGTAATCCAGGTAAGCATAGGCCGACATGTTTTCGTACATTCCAAACTCCTGGGGCAGGTAACCGATCAATCCCTGCAGTTCCTCACGTTTCTCCTGGGTATCTATCCCATTGATCCAGATCTTCCCGTAGCTTTGATCCAGGATGCCGCATATGATCCTTATCAAGGTTGATTTCCCCGCCCCGTTTGGCCCCAACAAGCCAAACATCCCCGTACCAATCTCAAGAGATACTCCCTTAAGGGCTTTGAATTGCTCAGGGCCGGGACCAAGACCCGGTATGACTGATACAAACCAGACGAACCAGCGATAGGGACTCCGGAACTTTTTCAAAGAGAAATCTTCCTGTTTTACCAGGCGGGATACATTCTTGACGGCAATGGCCAGGTACCATAAAGCTGCTGTCAGGATGGTGAGGGTCAGGTTGTCCCATCGGTTTTGGAAAATAACCAGAACAAGCAGGGGCAATCCATACCGGAGCACCTTGTGTAGCAGCTTCAGCCACTTCTTCCCAGTGAGTTTTCGAAAATCCTCAATGATGGTGACCAGGTAATACCAGGCTACAGCGGAAGAGAGCAGCTGCCAGAAGGCACCGATTAGGTAAAACCAGGAAAAATAGACCATGAATCCCAGCAGTGGGATTTGCCAGATCAGGGATTCGATGCGGGGTTTAATAGTCCTGTCAAGACTTCGGGATAATTTGGCCATTTTGCCTCCGGCCTTGAACTCGCGTATCATTTTCGATTCACGACCATAAATCTTCACCAGGTTGGATACCCGGATGCGGATGGGGCTGTGCTCATCAATGATGCGTTCAGAAGCTTTTCTCAGGCTGCTTGAGATAAACCACCATACTACCGGCAGGCCCACAATCACAAGGAGTCCGGCTGCCATTTTGAAAATAAACTTCTCTAAAAAGAACATCACCAGGAACATACCTGCAATTTCCAGGAGCAACAGGGAAATCTTGACGCTCAGCTTCAGGCCAGCGATCCACTTCAGTGCATGTTCCAGGCCATTGTAAAGCATGGGAATGTAAACCAGGGTCAGGAGGGTACTCAGACTCAGTCCGCCAATCACAGTGATGGCAAAGGGAGGGCCAATGGCCTTTACATATTCTGCATCGCCCATGGCCAGGGGAATCATGGCAGCACAGGTGGTAACTGCTGTAATCAGGATGGGACGTACCCGGGAGAGCCCACCCAGTAAGATGGCCCTGGTTTTCCGGTTTCCGCTTTTCCTTAGTACGTTGATATAGTCAATGAGGATGATCCCGTTGTTAACCACCACCCCAAGCAGGATCAGGAATCCCATGATGGTGTTGGCATTGAATAAGGATTCGCCGGTTACTGTGAGCAGGAAGAAGGAACCGATGGCCGCCAGGGGAATGGAGAATAGCAGCACAAAGGGAGTCACGAATGACTCGAAGATGGCAGCCATGATCATATAGACCAGCAGCACGGCAAGCAGGAACATGTATTTGTATTCATCCAGCCCATTATCCTCCTGGACCAGCTCAACGGCCACCCCTGAAGGGATGTTGGCACTTTCAATAAGGACTGAAATTTCACTCCTTGCATACTCCAGCAGGTCCTTGGAATCATATACGTCTTCGTTGTATTGGTACCTGAGTTCCACCTGCTTTTCCTGGTTCACCCGGTTTATATCCCGCAGACCTGTTGCATAGTAAATTTCGGAGATCTCCTGGAGCTCGAAAAGGTTCTCATCCTGTGCGTCGGGAATATTCAGGGTACGCAGATCATCCATTCGTTTATCCTTATCCTCCTCTTCCAAAGCATCGTTATATTTGATGATGATCTCGTACTCCTCGCTCCCCTGGCTAAAGTTGACACCCGAGCTGATCTCGCTGGTGAAGCTGCTCAATTCACCCAGAACCCCGCTTCGGGTGATGTTATTCCGA
>JAOZLK010000490.1 GCA_029934875.1 Bacteroidales bacterium
GAATATTATTTTGTAATTTCTTTCAAAGCCATCAATAAAATTTCAGAATATGTCTACCGGCCGGAACTTCAATGGTGCCACTGCTAAGCTTATTAATGACAAAGTTTTGCCCATCCAGGGACATCATCTTTTTCTCCCTTAAGTCCTCACTGTTCAGATCAACTTTTACATGCATTCCATCGGGAACTTCTACTTCAAGGGATATTCCCTTTTTTCCATTTTTCCATGCTACATGAATATTTCCTTTTGGACTGGGCATGGCTCCTTTTACTTCAGTATGACCACATAAATTACAGGATAATATCACCTCGGCCATTCCTGGTTTAACAGGCTGTACACCCAAAACCCAGCGTGTCAGGCTGTATGCCGGAAAAGTGTTCTCTCCCTGGGCATTAGCCCTTTTATTGTTAGGTTCAAATCGACCGGTCCGTTTGCTGACTGTCAGAGACCATTCTTCCCATAGGGTCTGAGATCCATCCTTCTTCATGTTACCATAGCGATTTTTAATTGTAATAGAGCCCTCTCCCGCTTTATATGCTTCAATACCTCTCAATGTATTTTCTTCTATGGGGAAGATCAAACCATGGGCACCTGCAGCCACAGGTTCAGAATAAGAAAGCTCCAATATTTCTCCAACTTCATGTAAACAGCTTGCCTTGACCAGGGATTCTTTTAAATATGGAATATCTCTTGGCACCAGGGATAACCATGGATAAGTGATTGTCCGAGCCCTTTCACCAGGTGAAGGCTTAGGCCAGAAAGTTTCATTTATAAGCTCTTGTGCCTCACCCCAATGTGAGTCATCGAAATCCTTTTCCTTCCATTGAGATTCTTCTTCCAGAAAATCCTTCGACTCACCAAAATCACTTGTATAAAGGTACATCCCTTCAGGTTCTTTCACTTTCCAGGACGAATTACTTGTAATTATCTGTTGATTACTCTTGCTTTGAATTTCAAGTTGAGCCAAAATACCAGGACGTGCTGTAGTTATAGCATTCAGGGTATCACGCCCCTTATGAAATACACGCAATGCCATCACATTTTCCCCTGCTTTAAGCATGGAGGCAATATCAAGTATATCATAAGATTGATGGTGCGGTGCACTTCGTGCCGGTCCACGGTTAACAAACAATCCGTTCACATATAGTTCGTAATAAGTATCAGCAGTGATAAATAGATTTGCCATATCCAGCTGGCTTGCCACTCTGCCGGACCTGGTCCATTTACCGCTGTACTCCAATTCTTCTCTTGCGCAGACAACATCGTACTCCAAAAAAGGACTGATGTTATTCATCAGACATATATTCTCCGGTTTGCAGATGTCTGATGAGAGAGTGTAAAGATTTTAATTAACTATCAAAGTCAAAATATTTCAGGTTAAAAAGTTTTAGCCATAGGACAATTGCATCATACTGATTCATAAGTTCAATTTATGACTTTAAAATTCAATCAAATGATAGGGAAATTGTATTTTCACGCCAATTATTGAATTAGTTTTACATCAAATGTCCGCCCTAAAAAACAGTTTGATAACAATAATTCACTTGGTGGCCATTTTCAGAGATGGTGAAAATTGCAACATTGCTCAGGAAAAATACGAGTAACTTTTAAAGAATTAAACAGTGAGATATACACTTTTCATAATAATAGGCCTCTCTATTTTTTTAAGTGCGAAAGCACAGGTAAGCGTCTCAACCGATTTTACTAACGAAAGCTTGAAGAGAGAAGCTCTTCATAATATATGGACAGTTGCAAACCGTATAAGCCCTCAAACAGGTGGGGGTGTAAGGGAAGGTATAGCCATTAATACCGTAAGAATGATTGGTGGTATAAATAAGAAAGTAAACGGGGAGAAAGTCCCATACCCTGAATTTGACCCCTGTACCTATGATTCGGCATCAAATACCTATATCTACAACTGGGCACCGCTGAAATCTCGAATTGATGCAATTCTTAACAGGGGGACAAGGATTCATCAGATTGTTCTTGATCAGCCGCCCTGGGCATTTCAGTATGGCTATGAATTCATACCGGAAGGAACAAGGGATAGCATTCATTTCAGAGAAGATGAACGGGTTACAGGCTATGGCAATTCACTACCACCAGCAGACAAAGAAGCATACCATGATTTTATCAGGGCACTTATGGAAGAGCTGATTGCTACCTACGGTCAGTCTATGGTTGAATCGTGGCGTTTCAGGGTGGGTTCAGAGATTGAGACACCCGACCATTGGAAAGGTTCAAAGCAGGATTTTATAGAGCATTATGCCAATACCGAAAAGGCTGTACGTTCCGTATTACCCGGTGCCAAAGTTGGATTGCATACAAGGGAGCCAAATTTCATCTATAAACAGGGTACTGTATTGAACTACAAGGGAGAGATCATTTCATCTTTCGCGAAAGATTTGATAGAATATTGCTTTGATAACAACGTTACATACGATTTCTGGGGAGTTTCTGACTATGTCCTTATTAACAGTAAGGAGGACAGGGATATTTCTCTTAGATATGAAACACTGGTAGCCCCCCTGGTAAATCATCCGAAATGGAATCCTGATGCCAGCATCGATATAATGGAATACAATGTAGTTACCTCTATGAATCCTCCGGATGGAGGATCAACACTTGCTTGTGTTACGTCACATACAGAGGTTTACCATATTGCCCTGGCGAATCTGTTCTACAAGAATAAAACAAAAGGACTTGACCAGGTGTTTCGGTGGAATCAGAGGCCGAACAGTACAGATCCTCCAGGCATTGAAGTAGTAAATTCAATGATGGGAAAGGTACACTACCATACTGAACTGTCAGGGACTCCTGCTGTAAGCGGTAATTTGATAGATGCCATTTTCAGCAGTGATGAGGCCAGCGATGAGTTTGATATTTTACTCTATAATTACAATGCCGGTTCTCTGAGTTCCAAAGCAGAGGAGGAAATCACATTGACCTTTACTACAGCCTTACCTGCCGGAACCACTTTCTATTACCGCAATCTGACATACGGGGAGAAGCAAAATTCACTCCAGAATTTTCTTGAAAATGAACCGGCATCAGGATGGATTAAAGAGGGATTTGACCGAAAGGGAGATCCTTCCCGGACATTAAATGAGGCAGGAGCGGCAGCGTGGGCATTGTATGAAAATCCAAGGCCATATATATTCAGTGAATGGAAGAGTAAAACATCCTCACCCCGTTCAGACGGGGGTGAGGGTTCAGTGATATCTCTGACAACACAGCTCCCTTCATTTGCTTTTAAGAAGTTTGAGTTCAGACTACACCCGGACTTTGTTGAGGTGCTGAGCATCCCGAAATTTCGGTGGACTACAGATCAGGATTTCAAAGATTTCACAGAGACTCAAATGACGACCAGGATAAAGGATAATCTATTTGAGCTCTCCCTTTCAGGAAATTATCCCCAAATAGCATACAATAAATCTCTGAATGCTGATTTTTTTGACCGGTTTCGAATCGTGCTTAAAAATGAAACCCTTAGCGATATTTTTTGGCTGGCCTGGTATAAGAACGGGATAAAGAGTCAATCCCGTTTTTCACCAACGCCAGGACTGAGTGATACCTCCTTCCATGTTTATACTGTAGACTTATCGTCAAATACGAACTGGAACGGTGCAATTGACAATTTCCATATTGAAACCGCAAATAGGGGCGGGTCTGGCCTTGTTACAATAGATACAATAGAGTTTCTCACTCGTGCTGGTGTCGTTGAGCAGCATGTTGCGGTTTCTATTGATGGTGATGGTTGGGTCAGTCCCGCATCAGGAAGCTGTCTGACGGGTCAGGATGTGGAATTTGCTGCTCTACCTGCCGAAGGTTCTTATTTTGGAGGGTGGACAGGAAGTATTATAAGTCCGGATAATCCGATAACAGTTTCGGTAGATTCTGATTTGAGCCTGAGGGCTCATTTTTTGTTAATGCCAGAACGATATACTGTAAACAT
>JAOZLK010000491.1 GCA_029934875.1 Bacteroidales bacterium
ACGCATCCATGGAACAGCCCCGGACGACCTGGTGCAATACGAAACTTACCTGGGTAGTTTGCTGGAGATTATGGATGTGGAAAAAGGCAGCAGAAGGGTAGTGGGCGGAGCTAAGGGTTCCTGGCAGGCTCCCAACTGGAGTCCGGATGGGAAATCACTCATTTATAATGCTGACGGTCTCCTTTATGCATTTGATATTGAATCCCGCAGGTCGACTCAAATCAACTCCGGATTGGCCACCAGGAACAACAACGACCATGTAATTTCCTTTGATGGCACCATGTTGGCCATCTCTCACCATGCAGAAGAGGACCAGGGCCAATCGGTGGTATACACCCTGCCGCTCGGGGGGGGAGATCCAACACGCATCACAGCCCTTAGTCCATCCTACCTGCATGGCTGGTCGGCCGATGATAAATACCTTGTTTACACGGCCGAGCGAAACGGTGCCTACAACATTTTCAGGATTCCTTCAGAGGGAGGGGATGAGGTGCAGCTTACCGACACACCCACCCTGGATGATGGGCCTGAATACGCTCCGGATGGAAAATACATCTATTTCAATTCTGCGCGTAGCGGGACCATGCAGATATGGAGAATGGATCCTGATGGAGGAAATCAAACGCAAATTACAGATGATCAGTATAATAACTGGTTTCCTCATATTTCTCCCGATGGTAAGTGGATTGTCTTCATCTCCTTTCCCCCTGAAGTGCCTGCAGGTTCACATCCCTTTTACGAACGGGTCTACCTGTGCCTGATGTCGGTGGAACAACTGGAACCCAGGGTAGTGGCTTACTTATACGGCGGACAGGGAACCATCAATGTTCCCAGCTGGTCGCCCGACAGTCGGAAAATAGCCTTTGTGAGTAACGGAATCTATTGATTCATGCCTCATTCCATATTATCAGAAATTCTCATCGTCATGAAAAAACGCTTGCTTTTCCCCGCCCCATTACTTTTCCTGGTCCTGGTCCACCTGTTTGCAGCTGATCCCCCGCCGGTGGTGGGACTATGTATTTCGGCACCCCGAAGTAGCGGAGTTGAACAGTTCATCACCTTCATGGAAGAGGAGCTGGGTCCGGGTGGTATCAATACACTTGTATTACGGGTGGATTATAATTACACCTACAAGTCGCATCCGGAACTCAGAAATGAGCATCCCCTGAGCAGAAAGCAGGTCAAAAGTTTGGTAAAAGCAGCTGAAAGGCAGGGAATCCGCCTGGTTCCGCAGATCAACCTCCTGGGCCACCAGTCATGGCACAGCAAATTGGAGAAACTCCTGGAAGTCTATCCTGAGTTTGATGAGACTCCCTCCGTTCAGCTTCCCGAAAACTATGAATGGCCCAATGAGGATGGACTTTATTGTAAAAGCTACTGCCCTCTGCACCCGGAAGTTCACCAGGTGGTATTTGAGCTTGTGGATGAGATTATGGAAGTATTTGAGGCTGATGCCTTCCATGCGGGTATGGATGAGGTGTTCTATTTAGGCATGGATGAATGTCCACGTTGTGCAGGAAAAGACCGGGCCGTGCTGTTTGCCGATGAGCTAAATCTGATTTCCAATCACCTCCAGGAGAGGGGTGGAGAGTTGTGGATCTGGGGTGACAGGTTGATTGATGGGAAAACCACCGGGATGGGAATGTGGGAGGCCAGTGAGAATGATACCCATGGAGCCATCGATATGATTGATAAGAAGGTGGTGATCTGTGACTGGCATTATGAAAGGGCTGATCCCACCGCCGTGCTTTTTGCCCTGAAAGGTTTCCGCGTTCTTACCTGCCCATGGAGATCACCTGATATTACCCGTACCCAGTTGCACATGACCGATGTATTTCGTGCAAACACCCTTGAAAAACAAAGGGATCGCTATTATGGCTTTATGCAAACCGTCTGGAGTCCGGCTGAAAGTTTTCTGGAACAATACTATTCTCCAGATGATAGTATTTCATCGAGCGGACAAGTGGCCAGTCTGAAAGCGATTATGAAACACTACTCAGAAACCCCGTAAGCATGACCCGACTCAAATCCATCGACATCCTCAGGGCACTCACCATGCTGCTGATGATCTTTGTAAACGACCTCTGGTCCCTCTCAGGCATTCCCGGGTGGCTTGAGCACAAAGCAGCCGATGTGGACGGCATGGGCCTCGCCGATGTGGTATTTCCGGCCTTTCTGTTAATCGTAGGATTATCCATTCCCTATGCCATCAGAGCGCGTATAAAAAAGGGAGATTCCCGGATCCAGGTTCTCAGGCATATCATTGAGCGTGCCCTGGCACTAATGATTATGGGGGTATTCATGGTAAACCTGGAAAATATTGACAGGGCTGCCTCAATCATTAGTAAACCCATCTGGCAAATTCTAATGACCCTGGCATTTTTCCTTATCTGGAATGTCTATCGTGGCAAGGTCATGGGCAGGATTTCACCGATCCTAATGAAGGGCCTGGGGTGGACAATTCTTGTGTTCCTTGCAATCATTTACAAGGCGCCCGATCAGGGGAATGGCACCTGGATGCACTTTCACTGGTGGGGCATCCTGGGACTCATTGGCTGGGGCTACCTGCTCAGTGCACTGGTATATCTTTTTATAGGGAACAAGCCCGGCTGGTTATTCCTGGTTCTGATACTTCTTTACATACTGAATGTCAATGAATTCACAACACCTTTTTCTTTTACACTAAAAATGGTGATCAGCGCTTCCTCCTATGCGCTTGTGATGGGGGGTGTCCTTACAACAGCTGTATTGATCCAACTTCAGGAGAGGAAGAAAATCTCCAGGCTGATTCCGCTTCTTCTTGCATTTGCCGCCATCTTACTGCTTTTTGGGTTCCTGACACGACCGGCATGGGGAATCTCCAAGATCATGGCGACCCCATCGTGGACAGCAATCTGTTCAGGTATTACTGCACTTGCCTTTGCGTTTTTGTACCTCTTAAGTGATAAAATGGGTTTGTATCGCTGGGCCGATATTATCAAAACTGCCGGATCGAGCACACTTACCTGTTACCTGCTACCATACATTGTCTATGCTTTGTGGGTCATCATTGGGCTTACGCCCATTGAATTCCTGAATACCGGGGTCGTCGGACTCCTGAAATCTGCACTTTTCGCCATCCTGATCATACAGCTTACAGGCCTGTTGGGAAGGTGGAGCATTAAGCTAAAAATCTGATCCCATGGGACTACTGTTATTCTACCTTTTCCTTGCCTTAATTGTATCCTTTCTCTGTTCCATTATGGAATCGGTTCTGCTATCCACGCCCCCATCATTTGTGATGGTGGAGAAGGAGAAAGGAAAAGCCTGGGCTAAAAGACTGTCCGACTACAAGCACAATGTGGATAAGCCACTTTCAGCCATTCTCTCCCTGAACACTGTGGCCCATACTATTGGAGCAGCTGGTGTGGGAGCCCAGGCGGTAAGGGTTTTCGGGGAGACCTATTTTGGAGTGGTTTCAGCTGTATTGACCCTCCTGATCCTGATCTTCACCGAGATTATACCCAAGACCATCGGGGCTACTAACTGGCGAAGGCTGGCACCTTTCACCACCCATACCATTCATGTGATGGTGATCATTGCCTACCCGCTGGTATGGCTTACCTCTCTGATTTCCAAATTAATATCCAGCAATAAAAGCGAACTTTCCACCAGTCGGGAAGAGATTTCAGCCCTGGCTGGTATTGGAGCAGAAGAGGGAATATTCTCTGAGAAGGTGAGCAAGATTATTCAAAATGTTTTAAAACTAAAGGAAGTAAGGGTAACAGAAATCATGACACCACGGGTGGTGGTGGCACGGGCAGAGGAGAATACCCTGCTGACCGATTTCATGGAGGAGAAGAAATATCTGCAATTTTCCAGGATTCCCATTTATGATACCAGTGATGACCATATTACTGGCTATGTATTCCGGCAATCGGTTTTCGAAGAGCTTGCCGAAGATCATCATAAATT
>JAOZLK010000492.1 GCA_029934875.1 Bacteroidales bacterium
GCTAGGCGCTGGTCTGCAAAACCAGTTACAGCGGTTCGAATCCGCTACCGACCTCTTTTAGAGCACAAAACCCGATGATAATCAGCGGGTTTTGTTTTTAGGGGTGGCTTATTGGGCGACTCAATAAAAGGCTTATTACTGAAATTAGTTAACGGTGGAACTCAGCGGATGCTTTTGCGGTCGGCTTTTGTGATTATGCATTACTAGATAATTAGAAATGATTAATCTTTATTTAAAGTGTCAACCTACTTTGGAATCTTCGAGTGTATTTCGTTGCGTAATGCTGTCAATGCCATTGAACCTTCCTTCCAATGTTTTAGTTTTCCAAAACGCTTGTTTTTGAAATTTAAGTTCTTGTTTAACGGAAGAAGTCCCATGCGAATACATTTATTGATAACACGAGAGGTATAAGGATAATTCCCAATTCGGTGTGAATTTGATTTTGGCCACCATTCCTTTCGAGCCTGTAGATATTGGCCAAATAATGCAAAGAATTCATGAAATGGTATCTGTCCTTTTATTACAGCAAAGCACAATAAATTGAACTTGGCCTCGACATGTTCTTGTTTGTGAAAGCTGTTATAACTGAAAATGTATGTCTCGTCTTCATCCAAATCTTCGCTTTCTGGTGGAATAATATCACTTAATTCTTTTGTTTCTTTAGGTTCTTTAAGCCTCAGATCTGTATAAAACTTAAATAGTAAGTCATAACTGCGATTCTTGCGTCCAAGACGAACTGCATAAAATGAAAGTAAAAGAGAAACGATAGCTATTGCGATAACAATGTATTCCATATTTTTATCTTTTCCGTAACGAACCTGTGCCCGTACCACTCTTGTATACTGGTGATCCCGGTGTCGTGTTTAGTGTTTTATTATGCATCATCTATTTTGTTACCGTAAGGTAAAACGGCTTCTCCAACCTCACTCAACTTAGCAATTCCATTCTTCCAGTGAGTGGTTGAGCACCAACCCCCTGGCATTGATCACAAGGAATATGTCTTGAGTAGCCAGGCTTCCTGCCAGAACCATCGCATAGTGCGCATTTGACCAAAGGGGGAGTACACTGAACCAATACAACTCCTTTACCTCCACATACTTCGCAAGCCACATGAGAGGAATATCCCGGTTTGTGGCCCGAACCTCCACACAAAGAGCATCTTACTACAACTTGATCACTATCGATCTGTTCTATAATTGTAATCGTTACCTGTCCCATGATTTCCTAATAGTTTGATATGAATTAGATCGTTATTCTACTATACAAATTCTTGCTTTCTATGATCTGCATAACGATACAGGTAACCTGCATGCATAGGGGCGTCTGGTTCACCGCCTTGTAATGCCATTTCTTACATATCTACAGTATGCCACATCCATTATACGCCCCTTACCTTCAATTGAATCAAGAATTGGATTGCGCTCGTCCTTTGTCAATTCATTCGTAGCAATAATAAATGCATAACGTTCATGATCAGGCAATTGGTCGATTTTTGTTCTTAGAGGCTTAATCCTAAATAAGTCTTGGTGTTTGGCTGCCAATTGAATTTGATCGCGTAGTTCTAAGGCTAAATACACTTCCTCTGGAATAGAGTGCCCGTCTGGATAATCAGGCAAAGAAAGTATGTATGAAAACCAACGGAGTGTATACTGATTCTCAATTACAAGCACAAAACCTTGGACAATTTCAGCCAACTCGAGTAACATTTCATTTGTGAATGCCCTCTTTGCATAATACGCAACCTCTCGCATTTGAGGGAATAAGTGTTTGATGTTACTTTTTATGGACGGTACAATTGACCTGATTCTGGCTGCAGTGCATTTTTTTAAAACATGCTTAATAAGCGTATTATTTGCAGTGGCAACTCCCTGATCAAAGAGGACCTTGTATGCATTGGCAATCACTTTGAAAGATTCCTTCAATTCGTATCGCTGAAGTACCTCTTCAGATAGCACATTCCAATCTACATCACTATGGTCGTATGGATCAAGATCAGCGATCAGTTCTTCAAGTAATTCCGAACATCGCTCTTCGCGCAAAGTAGATATGTGCTCCTCGACTACCTTATCTTCACTTCCATCAAGGAATTCACTAAGCTCTGTAACGGAAGAAATACGGGTCTTTGAGCTATTGAACACTAAACGATGGGTTGTGTATAGATATTCCGACAGATCCTGATATTTATTATAAAGCTTCCAGTAATCTTGATGAAAAACAAAAATATCATCTACCCATCTAATAAATTCAAAACCATAACTGGAGATTTTCTGATCGACATCGTTTAAAACAACTTCGGAAATAACTGTGCTAAATGTTGGTCCTACCGGAATTCCTTTGCTGACTTTTGTATTAAGTCCATGTAGGAAATCGTGTAAATATTTTGCCACACTAGATTTGTCCGAAGGAAGACATTCATCCAGCGCATTTTGCACCCTATGAAGGTAAATCTGGTTAAAGAAATCTGAAATGTCCGCTTTGAGAACATATCCACCTGAGTAATTTGACAACAGATCCTTTCGTCTATTTGCGAAATTCGTCCAGTTGTCTGTCCCTGACTTAAAAAAGTTTCCGTTATGATCCGGCATTAGCCGGTAAGAGAAAACGCACTGCCTATCTTCAGGAAATCGTCCTTTTTCAATGTGCTCTGCCACCGAATACACCAAAGCTGTTGCCACAAGACTATCAATCGGGGCTAGCTCATGAACCGCCCTAAATGTTCCATCGGACTTTGGTGCCATTCCTAGGTAGGGTGTTCCAGGCATAACATTTTCTGCTATTCGTCGAAGTGCCTCCTTTTTGATTTCATCCCAATTGTATCGCATGGCTGAAAAATCATGACTGGGCGGAAATACGTCAGATCCGCCGAACTTTTCGAGATGTGTTAGGGACCATTCTAAATGTTGCTCAGTAATCATATCTTTCTATATTTGCTATATGGCATATCGGTGGAACTAAGCTGCCGCGTTAGCAGTCGGCTTTAGTGATTTGTTATATTTCCTGTCCCAAATAATCTCCATAAAACGCTTTTATTGTTTGACAAATATGCTTTTGACCTGTTTCACTAAGCGCCTTGTTGAGTATTGCATTATTAGACCGAGAACCAAAGTACGGCAGCTCTTCCACTACAATATTTCGCCGTTCGCAAGCAAACCGTATTCGACTGGTTGCATGGCCAAAAACATATTCATCATCTACCCCTGATAGCACCACTAAATTTACACGACAGATTATTGGTTGGCTGAATATGCCGTCAATGTATTCATCGATCTTTTCCTTGGAAATCGATATGCGACTCCTCCTTTTGTCTGCAGAAGTACGGCTTGTGAGTAATGGTTTTGGCAGTACGTTTGAGAAAAGCACAGGAGATGCTTCTTCTGCGATACAAGTATTTTTGAAGTTTGGAGCAAGCAAGCAATTTCGACTAATGAAAGTGTAAGTTCTGTTCCAGAAAGCTGATTTTGGGGATTCCTCAAAAGAATAGTTACCTAAAGATATTTCTACCTCACCTACGTTATTGTACTCCCTTCCAAAGAATAACATCAATGGAAAGCTCTTCTCTGCTGTTTTGCCAAGACACGATATTGCAGGCTGTTTTAGCATTCCTTTATGGAAGATATCATATATTCTATTGCCAATAGCGGCACAACAATCCATATAAAGCATCTTATATAGACTTGCTTTGATAAACATTTGCTAAGGATTTTATCAGTATCTGTGGTTATTAAGTGGCTATGCATATTTATTAATCAATAGTTACTGAATAAATCCCATCCTTATTTATGACCTAAACAAAATCTATGTGAAAGGATATATTTATGTATTTCTGGTTCTTTACTTGTGCTACGTATAACATAGCACAAGTAGTCTCATGATGACACACATTTTTCATTTAATAGATTAAATTCCAAGCCATTATAAAATTACCACAAATTTTGGGGAAAATCCAA
>JAOZLK010000493.1 GCA_029934875.1 Bacteroidales bacterium
TGTTCTGTCTAACTGGGTTTCCATCTGCATCCCACGCCTGTGTGGTATTCTGACTACCCATGACGAAAACATCACCAGCTTTCAGTATGGGGTCCACCACATTGTCATCCACAAGATAACCGGGTTCGGCTGTCCACAGGGCCAGATCAGTATCCCCTTTCCAGCGCTTGGAAGGCACGAAATGGGTTCTATAGATGCGATTGAGCTGGGCAGAATCATCAGGGTTGAAAGTGGTTGATACAGCCTGCATCAGATTGTCGGCCGAGGCCCCTCTGACCACCATATATTTACTCAGATCTATGTCCTGGTTCCCTGGATTTGCGATCTCCAATGCCATTCCATTAAAGCCCCATCCGTACATGAACTCCGAGAAAATGGGTTCGGCGAAATTGGGCTGTACGGGAACTGTTTCAATCAGAAATACTACCTGGTAGGTAACGATGGTTGTATCATCCTCAGCCGTAACAGTAACCGTAGTGGTACGCTGTGAAACAGTTCCATTGATATCAGTTGCCCGTTCAATCTCTAAACCGGCATTCACATCCCTGGTTTTAAACTGTAATGCCGGAATGGCTGTGGTGCCATCCTTTAATTTCAACAGGTACTGCAGCTTATTGGGAGTAAACTCAGGCAGTGTATCTCCCCGGGTCCATGTCCAGTAGATATCTGGATCCACATCCGGCCAGGAGATCATGCTCAGACGATCATCAGAGGCTGCCTCATAATCATCCACACTAATTAAATAATCTTGAGTGGCTGTACCATCTCCGGAGGTAACTTTCAGGATATCCCCTCCCTTCACATCAGCTCTCACATCTCCTCCCAGAAACTCAATTTCCCAGGTAGCATTTTCGGGCTTCTCAAGATACTTAAAAAGGGTATCCACCCTGGTTCCATAAGGAACTCTGAAAATAGAATCTGTATCAAGCCCTTGCGTTACCCCATAAAGATAGCCTGCTGGCCAAAAAGATGTTCCTGTTTCTTCATCATAAACCATCCTTCTTTTTGGAAAAGCAATGGCCAGGTCGTTATCAGCCGGTGTGACACTAATTGTCATATCTATGCGCTCAAGATCATCACCACAGGCATAGAGTGTGAAAACATCTCCATCCTGAACGTTAGAGTAAGCTGAATCAGAGGCATCCAAAGGATTTTCAGTGTAACCCCAGCTCATCCCAGGCCCAAGGTTAAACAGATGACTCAGTGAATCTCCCCGGACAATCTCCCAGGGTACTGTCAGTGTATTCGTTCCTTCATCCAGTGTAACATCTGGATGCGTCACGGTGTAATCCAGCGAATAATCGCCATGTACTCCTACGGTGGTGAAAACATCCAGCCTGCTGTTGGAATAAGGTATGGGTAACCATTCGGAAGAGACCATATCAGTCCCCCGTGCCTCTTCCCAGTTAAAGTTGCCCTGGGTAACAGATGATTTCCTTACAAAGACATGATCCTCCAGCACATCTGCCATCCCTGCAACAGGAGTGTTGTTAAATCCCTGACGAAATCCATCCCCAAGAGGATAGTTTTCATCCCAAAGGAGGTTTATCTGATCCACGTAGAGGGAATCCTTGAGACCTGTCTCCGGATCGGTAAAGGTAAAGTTCAGGCACATGGCGTCATCATACTGGGTGCCAATCGGTGCCGACCAAAGATATGGTTCCCATCCGGGTTGAACTGAATCGAAAGCATATGCCTCCCATTCAGGCTTATTCATGTATTTCAGGATTTCTCTCTCCAGGGGATGAAATACAAGATCTGCTTTCTCAAGCATGACCACATTGTGTGAAGGCAGACCCGTACCATCTTCGGGATCCCTGTCACTAACGGACATGGCGACCCAGGATTCCCCCGGTCCCAGTATCCCTGTAAGTTGCCATTTATATCCTTCGTCCCAGGCAGCATGTAATACCATTATTCCAGAGTCCGGCTTAAGCTCCAGAATAGGAGTATTCCACCAAACTCTATGGATACTGAAGCTGTCCAGGACAATATCTTCAGTGCCCACATTGGTAAGTTCCACATAATCCTGGATACCTACACCAGTATATTCTGTAATGATCAGAGGCGGTACATCCACCGGCACATAATCCTGTGCATTCAGTTGGAATGCCACAAAAAGCAGCAACAATAAAAAGTAGTCTTTTCTCATAATCTGTAGTTTTAATTTAAGTGAGTATTAGTAATTTAACAATCAATTAATAACGCTAGTCAACTTTTTACTATACAAGTATATTCAATTCAAGTCCTCAATAATTTCACAGACAATTCAGATATTAGTATTAATTAACTGAAAATTGAACAGATGAACCATCATGAATCACAGGTTCAATTCCGGCATTTCTACTGCTTATATCCAGCATACGATTCATTACCCCAAGTTTAAACATCCAAATAAATAATAATACATTCTGAATGAATATTGATAATCATCAGCGTTAGGCAACAGATCCAGATCGCTTAATAATGACTTAAAAATCTTTTCAGAAGTTGCATCGTAATTTGAATTTGCATCAGAACTTTTAGAAAGCCCGGACATAGCCAGGCATATAAGAGTTTTTGATGTCAGGTCCAGGTTTTCCATGACCGTCATGTGATCTCCCTCCAAAACGCTTGTAAATAATCTGGCAAGTTTGAACGCGATTTCTCCATACCTATCATCACCCAATTCATTAAACAATATTGTAAAACCGTAAAAACTCAAAGAGAGATTGTAAAGATCTTTGCTTTCCAGGTTTTCCAGAGCCATATTCCCGGGAAGTTCGCCCCCGTTTGCTAATCCGTAAAACAAGTTATCAGACAGGTTATTCTGAAAGTGTATGCGATAAATTTGCTCCGACTGAGCAATGGCTAACTTCCGGTAAATGGGATCACCGGTCTCTCTGTATGTGAATAACAAGAGATCATTGTCTAATAATTTATCTATGGGTATCTCAACTCCACTTTCAAAATTAAATCCCAGGTGGTTTGCCGACTCAGAAGCAGAAATTTGTTGATTTAAAGATTCTATTAATGATTTGTAATATCTGCGATCCCCGGTAATCCGGTATTGGGTAAGAAATGCATTATGAATGAGCTCTCCATTGCCTGATTGGCATGCTACGTCAGGCATCTGGATGATTTCGTTCAGACTCTCGGCAATACTTTTCCATTTGGAATTTCCATCGATAGCATAGAGTTGCCAAAGAGTAGCAGGGAAATATTGCAAATCTTTATCAGTCTGAAACTTCCGGGCTATTATCAATTTGTGATTCTGATCAACATTTTCCTGACAGGAGGAAACAGGGATGCCTGAGCTATTTATCGCCTCGATGTAGTTGATATACGATTTTGTGATCGTTCTCTCGGGTGAAACGAAGCGATTTTTAAGCTGCAATGGATTACCCTGCTCCGAATTACAGGAGGGAAGTATCAGCAAAATTAGAAAGGGTAATATATAAGATTTCATTCTAACTTAAATTATATTCAATATTAGCTCATCCTCAGGAGAGCCAAAACCAATATTCATTCAAATATTTGAACTTTATAGTCAGGAGTTGAACTTATACCTCACTCTGATTCAGATGTTCAATTTTCTTTATTTCACTTATTCTGATGTTCCGTGTAGTTTAGTACTTTTGAAAAAAAAAATTGAGACAGATTCGATTTCAAATACTGGCCCTGTTTTGCAGCATTCATCTCTCCGGACAGAATGGCAGTTATGAATTTGAGCAAATCTCATCGGATGCCGGAATCACATTCAATGCCATTTCATGTATCGTTGAAGATAAGCATGGCTTTATCTGGTTTGGGGGGAACAATGGACTCTATTATTACAATACTTCCGATATCATCAAGTACAGTTTTGATCCCCAAAAAGAGGATACTCCTCCTTCCAATAAAATAATAGACCTCTATCGTGATCGTGACGGCACGATCTGGGTTTGCACGG
>JAOZLK010000494.1 GCA_029934875.1 Bacteroidales bacterium
TCTGGTATTCGGTGGGTGGATTTGAAGGTGACGGGGAAGAACTGCATAAAATGGAATTTGGTCCTGAAAAGAATCCCGCTCTGGACCAGGAGTACCCAGGAGGTCAACAGTGGATGCCCCGTCCTGAATGGAATGACGGTACACCGCATAATTTTATGGGAGAAGCACAGGAAGTCACCTATTTGCAACGATCGATAATCCTGTCGGATAAGATGGAATTGCTAGCCTATATCAGTAGCGATGATGGCCTGCATGTATGGCTGAATGGCGTTTTAATCTTTGAGAATGATGCTGACCGGGGATTGGAAAGAAGCCAGGAGACAATTCCTTTGCCCCTGAAAAAGGGTGAAAATAAGCTAATGATGAAAATCAATAACCGTGGGGGCTTGCAGGGTTTTTATTTCTCGCTTTTGCCGGATCTTATTGTCTATGAAAGAGAAGTTGAGAAGATATGGTACTTGACTTCCCTGGCATTTTCTGATGAAAATTCTCTTTTCCAGATGGAAAGGGAAAAGACAGATGGCATCTGGGATTCACAGATCAACAAATTCGATGAGTCGGAACTGATGGCGAACTACCTGAAAAAAATCAACCGTGTTCCTGCAATGGCCGAATATGGAAATAAATATCTGGAGTCAGCCAAAGATGGAGCCGATTTACAGGTGATAAGGGGCTTGTATTACATTACCTGCAAATTCGATAATATCATTTACCTGGATGACACGCGTGATAGCAATGATGCCGTCTGGAATAATTATAAATCCGACTTCGAGGCAAAAGCCCTTGAGGCCGCCTCAGAGCTTACAGATGCGGACAGGAACAATGAACAGCTCACAAGGGCCATGGATGAATTGAATGAGGCCTTTAGAAATGTTCCCCTGCGCTTGCCTTCCGGGCCGGATTCAAAAGGCAGATTTGGCGCTTATTATGCAAGCCTGAAATATGATCTCGACTGGGATAAACACTGGCGCATAGGTGATAAGGCCGATGTAGTGGTAAATTTTGACCAGGCAGGATACAAGTTCGTTTTCTGGAGAGGAACCAGTTACATCCCATGCTGGGTGACCGGGACCGGGGTATGGTACACCAACGAATTTGTGGAACGCCGGGGTTTTCACAGTCCCAATACAGAGGGTTGCGTGGAACCCATGTCAGATAAACAGTGTCGGTATTCCCATGTGCGAATTATCGAAAATACCGATGCCCGGGTGGTTGTACACTGGCGCTATGCGCCTGTGGATGTGATGTATGAACATCCCTTTACCGATCCCGCCACAGGATGGAGCGATTGGGTGGATGAGGTATACACCATCTATCCCTCAGGTATGGGAGTCAGGGAGATCACTATCCAGACAAACCGACCCGATTTATGGACTGAATTTCAGGAAGCGATTGTAATCAATCAGCCAGGAACCCTTCCCGAGGATAACATCGAGGCCGGTGCAGTATCCCTGGCCAATATGGAGGGTGAGAGTAAAACATATTACTGGACCCGGCAGGGAGGGCCCGAGTTCGAAGAGGGACCGACTCATGCCTCCATCTTAAAAATCAATCTTAAAGCTGATCACTCACCATTTGCACTGGTTTCTCCCCCAACAGAGGAAGGGAATCTTATTACATCCTACCTTGGTCATGCCCCCACTTCAATTTTCAATTTCTGGGACCACTGGCCGGTCTCGCAGGATGCAAGCGATGGAAGGACAGCTACATCTGCTGAAAGACCGTCACACTCATCGCTGGGTCATATCGGGCTGCCTGGTATGGCTGATATGGAATGGACTCCTTACAAAGCTGAGGGTACAAAACGTACAAAATTAATGTTGCATGGAATGACTGATCAGGCCGTTGAGGATCTTGTCCCCCTGGCCAAATCATGGTTACATGCTCCGGAACTGAAAATCGATGGCCGGGGCTATTCAAATGAGGGATACGACCCGACCCAGGCAGCCTATGTGGTCAAGCGAATTGAAGCAGATCAGCCAGCACCCTTAACTTTTGAAATTCAAGCCAGCGAGGATTCCCCATTGATTAATCCTGCCATTGTGATAAAAAACTGGGGATCCCGTGAGCTTAAATTAAGCATCGATGATAAGCCTGTGGAACGGATCGATGATTTTCGCTACGGCTTCGTGAACAGCATGGAAGGCACCGACCTGGTGGTGTGGATCAAAGGAGAGTCCACAGAAGCTGTATCTTTTTCATTGCTACCATTATAAGAAGACAGTATGATTATTGTATTTGTTAATAAATCTTTGTTTCTTCATGTAAGAAACTATATATTTATATGTGTAACCAAAAACTACAGCTATGAAAAAAATCTTTACGCTAATGTTCCTATTCGCACTTCCAGTATTTCTGGCAGCGCAGACACCCGTATTCTATCTCACATTTGACCACATGGATGATGGTGATAATGAAGTAAATGATGTGGTGAACGGACTCATTGGAACTGCAATTGGGGAAATTGTATCTGACGGACAATATGGTGATGCATACTCCTTAAACGGAACGGATGGGTACATTAATTTCGAGGATGCCGTTATTAACAGGGGAACTTTCACCCTGACAACCTGGTTCAAGGTGATGTCATTTGAAGGTGAGGACCCTTCAATTTTCCAGACCGACGGAGCCGAAGGAGGTGGTGCTGTATTTATTATTATGTATGAAGACGGCATGGAGTGTTTTGCCAATCCTGACGGCGGTGAAATGGCTGTCTGGGCCGAAGTTGCTCCACCCCTGGAAGGATGGATGCACCTGGCCATGGTAGTAGATACAGAATCCGGAGCTGTCAAAGTATATGCAGACGGAGAATTGGTTGGTGAGGATGAAGGCTCTTATCCGGGTGAAACCGACAAGCCATTGATAGGCCCCTTTACAATAGGGGCTCATACAGAGGAGGGCTCTGTTAGCAGGAACTGGACCGGACTCGTGGACGATTTCCGCCTGTATGATGTGGCGCTGACTGCCGAGGAGATTATTGCTTCCATGGAAGAACTTGAAGGTGTGGGTGTTGAGACCCTTGAAGCTAAAGGTCTCCATTTGTTCCCCAACCCTTCCAAAGGCCTGATTTACCTTGACCAGGATTTTGATGCCATCAGCGTATTCAACATTTCCGGGCAGGAAGTATTGACTATCAGTGACTACAGGGCAAACGAAGCTGTAGATGCCATGCATCTCGGAAAAGGCCTTTACTTATTAAGAACTGTAAACGCTGGAATAAATAACACTGTCAAACTTGTAATCCAATAAGAAAGAGACTTTGGACATTTTCAACACATGGAAAAAGGAGTTGCACGGTGGCAACTCCTTTTTTCTTAAAAGAAATTTGATGTGGCTACAGCTGTTCATTTGTCTTACAGCATGGACGCAGAATCCCCATATAGAGTGGCACAATGGATATGGGACCAGCAAGGAAGAACATGTCCATGAAGGATGGCAAACCAGTGATAAGGGGTACATTGGAGTAGGTCAGAATGACGAAAAAGGGGGTTCCCGAACCAATATCCTGGTTGTGAAGACCGATTCGCTGGGAACCCAGCAGTGGATTGCTGAGCTGGGAACTTTAGACGAGTGGGATGTGGGAATATGTGTGCATGAAACCACAGGCGGTTTTATCATCGGGGGAGGCTTCTATGATGCAGAGACAGGTCGGCAGGACAGGGCCCTGGCAAAACTGAGCCATAAGGGGCAATTGGTATGGTTGAAGACTTATCCGGGTACCAAAGCAAGTGCCGTAAGGGGCGTCGATGTCAGTGATCAGGGAGAAATTTTCGCCACTGGTTATACAAATTGCTCCGACCGTGGCTTCACTTTTATTGCTGAAGAAGCCGACGGATTTTTAATGAAGACCGATTCTTCCGGATTGATAATCTGGGATAAATCCATCTCCGCTCCCCAGGGAACTAAAGTCCGGATTGAAAA
>JAOZLK010000495.1 GCA_029934875.1 Bacteroidales bacterium
ATCATTACTCCGGCTGTTGCACCCTGGACATAGACATTGACGAGTCCGGCTTGAACGCCACTTTCTGTTACGATGGCCTCGACCTGGCGGGTGATGTCGTAAAGGCCGTTATGGACCGGAGTACTGATTTGTATGGCTTTCTGCATGAATAATATATAGATTCAATGTTATGAAAAAATATCTCAAATGATGAGGTATCACAATAAGTTGGGGGCATCTCCGCAAAGCTATGGTCTTATCCCGGCAGTACTGGTTCATTTTATGCGATTGCTGCAACACCCAACCATTAGACCAGATCAATCGCATTTCGAAATCCATTAATCTCCTTAGGTGATACAAGTAAAGACTTGTTTTGACCATAATGATTCTTTTAACCCAATTCCTTAACGGCTCTTCATGTGACAGCGATGGAGGCATAGGAGCAGCAAAAAGTGTTATACGATCAAATTTTAAAATCATTTTGGTTCATTAAAGCAAGATAGTAAACCCTTTGCATCGAAAGGCCGGGAGTTATTGTTATACAGTAAAATTGTATATTTCGAAATGAACCCCTAGCCCAACAACAATGGATGAAAAATTAAGTCTTCTAACGGAGCTCATCAAGCTATCACGTTGCGACCACGAAGTACGTGAAAAAGAGTACACCTTTTTACTGAGCATAGCCCAATCACTCCATGTCAGTAAGGAAGATTTCGATCACCTGTTCGATGAATATATCGAGTTTACACCTCCCGAATCTGAATTTGACCGGATATTGCAATTCCACCGCCTGGTTCTGCTTATGAACATCGACAAAAAGACCAGCGAAAAAGAACTTAATTTCATTAAGGATATCAGCATACATCTGGGACTGAATCCTATGGCCACAAACAAGGTTCTAGACACCATGCACCTCTACCCCAACAAAGTCATTCCGGCAGAAAAGCTGATCGAGATATTTAAAGAACAATATAATTAAGTCCTTCTATTCGATCTCAAGGACTCCCTCAAGTTTGTCTCCTTGTAATATATTTCTGCTAGATTAAAAGAGTAGCTGACAGTTTTGAAAAAAAAACAACTCTAAATGATAAAGATCTCACTGATCGCAACGTGCTTCATTTTACTATCTGCCTGTATATCAGAGTAGGAGCCAATTGATCGTAAGACATTGGTTACGAGACACAATATCACTTTTTCATCACCTGATACAGCAAGCATTCTCCGATGATGATTCCTGGATTGTAAAATTTGAAGGATTGAGGAAAGCTCAATAGTCCGGGGGCTCATTTCATGAAGGTAATCTTCCAAGCCCCCCTGAAATCATTCATTGAGAAACCTGTCGCCAGATCATTGGGATATCGCGCCATTATCTTTTCCAGGGTTTCATCGGTAACCTGGGTACCCGGTACGCCATGACAGATCAGGCAGGCTCCCTTGTTAATGAAAATTGGCTGATAATATTCAATCCGGTCCTCAAGGACGTAGACTTCTGGTTTTATTGAATCACCTCTCTGAACAGTAAGCTGATACTGCCTGAGTAAGTCTTCTTCCTTTTTGGATTGTGGCTTATCCAATGGATTGCGGTATTTTAGCGCGATCCGCTGAATCTGACAGTTATTCAAACGGGACAGGCTATCCTTTATTTCCATTGCGCGAAGATTGCAGAAATCGATCGCATATCCGGGCCCTCCTGTTTTCGTTGCAATAGAGACATTTTTCAATAACTCTGACTGGCTCAGATTTACGATCTCTCCACCTTTCTGGAGATACTCCTTCTTGAGAGATTCTTCTCTTTGAGTTGCTTTTTCTTCCCTCACTCCACAGGAAGATATCATAAGAATGATCAGTAAACATGTCAGACTTCGCATAGTATCTCTTCCTTTCATTTAATATTCCTATAAAGCTTTCTACTTCAAATATATGATTTGATTCAGATTAAATCACATCCCTACCCAAAAGACATCGAAATCGTTCACAGCATTTTCTGTATCTTGTATGGAAGATAAAATACCATTACATGAAACTGATTACCGAGCTTGGCCTTCCCGAGTATCCTTTTCGCATGGATCATCACGCACCCTCCCTGTTCATGGGTTCATGCTTTACCGAGAACATCGGAAGGCTCCTTGAGAGGTGGAAGTTCCCTGTGAATATAAATCCCTTTGGGGTCACCTATAACCCGGCCTCACTTGGCCGGCAACTGGAAGCACTCATGCTGAAGGAGGCCTATGTGGCTGAGGATCTTAATCAGTACAAAGACCGTTGGTTTTCATTTGACCACTATACGGGGTTTTCATCCTCTGATCAGCAAAGGTGCCTGGAGGGTATCAACCGCTCTTTTCTGAAGGCTAAAAAAGAACTTCAACAAGCCAGTCTGCTTGTGATTACATGGGGTACCTCATGGGTCTACCAGTATAAGCCCACCGGATCAGTGGTGTGCAACTGCCATAAGATTCCATCGGGCCAGTTTACAAGGTCGAGACTTTCCGTTAAGGAGATCATTAACAAGTACAGCGATCTGCTGCCTCAGCTTTTCATTCACAACCCGGATTTGAAAATTCTCATAACCGTAAGTCCGGTAAGGCACTGGAAGGACGGAGCGCATGGAAACCAGCTCAGTAAGGCCTCCCTCCTGCTGGCCTCAGAGGCCCTTGAGCAGCAGTTCCCCGGAAAGGTATTCTACTTTCCCTCCTACGAAATCACCATGGATGAACTCCGCGACTACCGCTATTATGCCGACGATATGCTTCACCTTAATCCCCTGGCCACCCGTTATATCTGGGAGAAGTTCCAAAGTGTTCTGGTATCCGGGGAGTCACAACAAATCATTAATGACCTGGAACCCCTCATCAGGATGGAAGAGCACCGGGCACTTGAAGAAAACGGGGAGGCCCATGAAAATACCCTACGAAAGCGGGATGCAAAAAGACTTGCCTTGCAGGAAAAATATTCCTTTCTGAAACTGTGAAATTATCATGAAAAACAACTTTATAATAGCAAGTTTGATGATGTTAGCACTTTCGTGCAGCACCTCAAAGGTTCCTGTAAATGAAGTTCCCGATCACATCACCTCCAATCCCAATGGTAAAGGGCCCAAACTGGAAGTCGAAATGACCCGGGGCGATGGTCATAACCATCCCCTGATGGCCATATGGCTTGAGGGCGAATCAGGTGAGTTTGTACAAACCCTTTATGTGGCCGAATCCATCGGGAAAGGGGTCTTTCAACACGGAGATGCCTCCAAAGGTTTCTGGATGCCTGGAGAAATCCGCCGGCCTGCTGCCCTCCCCCGCTGGTCGCACCAGAGAGGAATCAAAACCGAAGATGGTCTCTACCTTCCCACACCCCAGGATCCGGTAGTTGATGCCTACACAGGACCTACCCCCGATAAAAGCTTCGTTCTTCATACCCGCCTGAACGAACCTGTAACAGGTAAATTCAGAGTGCTTTTTGAAATCAATCAGACATGGGACTGGAACGAATACTGGACAACCGACAAGTATCCGGATGATGACGAGTACAAGACCTCCTGCCAGCCGGCACTGGTTTACATGGCCATCATCGATCCGGACCAGCCTGATGAGGAATGCCTGATGGATATCATTGGCCGTAGCCACTATTCAGGGGCTACAGGTGAACTATACAATAACCTGGAGACCATGACCACCGCCCTCTACATTGCCGAGGAGATTGTGGTCAGGATCGTAGAATAGTCTATCGAAGGATATACATGCATCAGGCCTGCTTCTTCACCCTCTTTAGTGTGACACTGGGTAATTCACCAAACAAAAGTTTGTAATCCCTTGAGAGCTGTCCCATATGGGTGATACCATGCCTGAGGGCAACTTCCGAGACGGAGCTTTTCCCATCATTAAGGTTCTGTCCGAAATATTAATTGATGGTATGAAACAGAATAAACTGGCTTTGAAACTGAATA
>JAOZLK010000496.1 GCA_029934875.1 Bacteroidales bacterium
GTCCCTCGCCAAAGGTATACCATGGTCGTGTAGCGTAGATTGCTTCTCCAAATTTATCCAGCCAGGATCCCATGCCCAGGAGGACTTCCCGCTGGACATTGGGGATGGATCCATCTGCCTTTGGAGAGATATTCAGTAGTAGAACACCATTCTTACTCACTATATCAATGAGCACATGTAATACATCAACGGATGCTTTTACTTCAATGCCCTCTGTATAACACCATCTGCCTTTACTGATGGTCTCATCTGTCATCCATGGATTTGGCTCCAGGCTGTTTTTCCTTGATTTTTCAAGGTCATCCACTGTATAATTCAGTGGAAGATCGTCTTGCTTTCGAACGATTACTACATCTTTTCCCCACTTCTCTGCCTCATTTAAATACAGGGCGCTAAATTCTTTGCGGTACTCCTCCGGAATCTGATCAAGCCATGAATCAAACCAGATAATATCGGGCTGGTATTGGTCAATGACTTCCTTTAACTTACCGAGCCAAACCTCTTCAAGCCATTGTTCTTCAGGAATATTTCCGTAGAGATACTTCAGTTTTTCATCTTCGGATGATGGTGGCATTCCCTTAAAAAAGGGATAATGGCTATTTTTGAATGCCATGCCTCTTCTGTCAATATTGGTACTGTCAAAGCGTTGTAATTGTTTGGCATGATGGAAAGTTGTGATCAATTTCATATCCCGTTCCCTGATGGCTATAGCCAACTCTCCTGTGATATCTCTCTTCGGCCCCATGTCTGCTGCATTCCAGGGTGTTGCATCACTATCCCACATTGAGAATCCATCATGATGCTCAGCTACCGGACCGGCAAATTTTGCACCGGCTTTTACAAAGAGATCAGCCCATTCATCGGCATCAAATTTCTCTGCTTCGAACATGGGGACAAAATCATGGTATCCAAATTCTGAGGGATGACCATACTTTTCTAAATGATGCTCATATACAGGGTTCCCTTCGAAATGCATAAATCGTGGATACCATTCAGTTTGAAATGCAGGAACAGAATATACTCCCCAGTGAAAATAGATTCCCAGTTTCGCATCCTGAAACCATTCTGGTGCTGCTTCATGCGTACTTAGAGATTCCCATGTGGGCTCGTATACTTTCTGTTCAGGTACATTATTGCACGAAACCAGAAAACTTATAACTGCAAGGAGGAGTATTTTTCTCATGCTATTTAATTTTCAAAATTTGTTTCTATCATTAAATGCCTCTTGTTCAATCCCAATTCTCTTCAATCACCTTCTCTATCTCCGGAAACTGATCATCAATTTCACCCAGATTCTCCCTCAGATCTTTTAATTGCATTTTCAAGTCAGCAATTACCTCCCTGTATTCCGGATCATCATAGCGGTTATCGATTTCACGGGGATCTTTTTTCAGATCATAAAACTCCCAACCCGGCGGAGTCTCATAATCATAGCGGTTCCCCGTACCTTCTTTATTGTTCCTTTCACCTGAAGCTTTGTAATAACGACCATAAAAAAAGATCAGTTTATACGCTTTGGTCCGTATTCCAAAATGAGCCGGATTAGCATGACGGTGGGCCATGTGCATCCAGTACCTGTAGTATGTTGCTTGTTTCCATCCCTCTGGTTCCACACCGGTTTCAAGGATTGATTTAAAACTTTTGCCCTGCATGATCTCCGGTACATTTCCTCCGGCCAGTTCAATGATGGTCGGAGCATAGTCTGCGTTATTGATCATCGCATCAGACCTGCTTCCTGCCTCGATCATTTTTGGATATCTTACAAGAAATGGCATGCGTTGCGACTCCTCGTACATCCATCGCTTATCGATATAGTCATGTTCTCCCAGCATAAAGCCCTGATCGCCTGTATAGATAATGATTGTATTATCCATCAGATCATTCTCCTCCAGGTAATCGAACAAACGCTTTACATTATCGTCGACCCCCTTCACACAGCGCAGGTATCTTTTCAAGTATTCCTGGTATGCCAGATGGGTGTACTCAGGATCAGGGATGTCCGGATCAATATCCATGTGCATTCCCATATTCCGAATGATATTCCTGTGACCGACAGATGATCCAATCACCCTTATCAGCTCGTCATTCTCACCACGTGTTGCAACCGATCCATTGTTGGCATTATAGTACATACTTGCCGGCTCGGGGATCTCAACATCTTCAAGATAATTGGCATAGCGAGGTGCAAACTCAAACATATCATGCGGCGCCTTATAGTGATGCATAAGAAAAAAGGGTTTGTTCTTATCCCGTTTGTTTTCCAGCCAATCGAGTGAAATATCTGTGATATGGTCAGAAGAATGTCCTTTGAATTTGACCGTATTTTGCGGCCATTCCTTGTCACCACGAACCCTGAAAGCAGGATCGAAATAATCACCCTGTCCCGGCAATACGCAATAGTAATCGAATTGAGCAGGCTCCTTTTTCAGATGCCATTTTCCCACCATTGCAGTTTCATATCCCAGTTTCTTCATCTCAATGGGAAGATATTGTTGTTGGGGAGGAAGATTACCGTCCAGATCAAGCACCCCATTTACATGACAGTATTGACCTGTTAGAATTGTGGCCCTGGATGGAGTGCAAATTGAATTGGTGCTGAAGGCATTTTCAAACAGCATTCCCTCATTTGCCAGGCGATCGATGCTTGGTGTTGGGTTCAGGGCTGCCAGGCGACTGCCATATACACCAAATGCCTGACTGGTATGGTCGTCAGACATGATATAGATAATATTAGGTTGCGTTTTCTCTTCTATGCTACAAGAAGTAAGTAATACCATTCCTGTAAGAAAAGTAAATGACAAGCCAATGTTCCACATGATGCTGTTCATTATCTTAAGTATTTAAATAAGCATTCTCAGTGTTTATCAACTTATTCTTCTTCAAAGCATTCCAGAACGATGCCGGGATTGAATCATTCAATATCTCAACATTCTTGTTCATCTTTTCGGGCTTACTGGTATTTAGTGCTAAACCTACAATGGCCGGGTGTGATAGTCCAAAATGGAGACAGACATCTGCAGGATTAAGACCGTGTTGCTCACAAATGGAATTGAATTCCTTTCTCCACGGATAGATGATTCTTCCTTTTTTTGAATCTGGAGCTATATCCTGGTAATCAAATTTCTCGCCTCCGCTTAGGAATCCTCCATGAAAGACGGCCGAATTTATTATTCCAACATTATCCTCTTTAAGTTTATCCATGAACTGCACCAGCTCTTTCGGGTGACTAAAGATGGTATAACTATTAGCGAGCATCACCCAGTCGAAACGAACATGCTCATACAATTCACGAATGATTGTCCAGTCTTTTGATCCAATTCCCACGGCTTTTACTTTACCCTGCTTCTTTAGATCGAAGAGAGCACGGTATGATTCCAGTATCTCCTGAAAACGCTGTGCTCTGTTGGACGAATCAGATGCTGCATGCAGGTATTCATCGGGATCGTGAACTGAAGCTATATCTGATCGATATCTCCCGCCAAGCAATTCATTTCCCTGCTCAAAGCATTTGATAATTTCATCATATCCAAAGATCTGGATAGCATCATATTCCAGATCGACCCAGGCACCTGGTTCAAAAGTTGGTTCTTCTGTTTCCAGGGGGACACGGTACCATCCAAGCTTATTACTGATAATGATATCATCCGGCTCTATCCCGAGATCAGTAAGTCCTTTTCCAATAGTTTCCAATGCAAGTCCTGCACCATACTTTCCGGCAGAGTCTATTACAACAGGCTTTTCAGTACATTCGAACCACTTTTTCATGAGTGCTAATTTTTCCGGATATGGCAGCGCAGCATAAAGGTTCCCCAGATAGCTGGTACCATAAATAATTTGCGATACTTCAACTCCAGTATCACCCAGTGTTTTTTTAGAAGTTGACATTATTGTTTTAGATATTGAGTCCATAAAAT
>JAOZLK010000497.1 GCA_029934875.1 Bacteroidales bacterium
TTGGGATTTGGAGAATTTGAAAGGATTTGAGCCCTATGAAAGCCTGGTCAAACCCAAGTAGTGATTTGCTATGATTAACACAACACACAATAAATAGCCCTCAAACGGCTTGTGCAATAGCCATCAAAGCTCTTCCCTATGTCCGCATCGCCCTTATCCTTTGCAAGAGTGGCGGATGCGAGTAGTGAAAGAAAACGTAGGCTGGATGGGGAGTCAGGTTGCTGAGGTTGGTTTTTGACAGAACCTTCAATGCATTGATTAGATCATCGGCATTGTACTTTTCCCTGGCAAAACGATCAGCCTGGTATTCATTCCGTCTGGAAATCAAGTTAGTACCCAGTCCCAACAAAGTGGATATTGGTGAATAAAGAATTCCGAAGGCAATCAGACCCAGGTGAAAGGAGGCCTCTGACCCACCCAGTGCCTGGGCAAAACTATCTACACCCACGAAAAGTGAAAAAAGATAGAGGGTAAGGGCGGTCTGCAGAAAGGATAGTACCAGTCCGGTGGTGGTGTGTTTCTTCTTATTGTGTCCCACTTCATGAGCCAGGACAGCCACAATCTCCTCTTCACTGAGATCATTGACCAGGGTGTCGAACAGTACAATCCTCTTTTTTGGACCCAGTCCTGTGAAATAGGCGTTGGCCTTACTGGAACGCTTGGAGCCATCCATCATATAGATATTATCAAGCCTGAAATTGGCCTTCGTGGCAAAGTCCTCAATCTTAGACCTTAAGGAGCCCTCCTCAAGAGGGGTTTGTTTGTTGAACAATGGCACAATGAGGTTGGAATAGAACATATTCATAAAAACCGAAAAGAGGGTAACCACACCCAGAACAATCAGCCAGAACCAAGAACCGGTCAGCATATAGATCCAGGTGATCAGGGCCAGCAATCCCCCTCCTATTATCGATCCCAGAAGCCATCCCTTGAGTTTATCCAGGATATATGTCTTTGTGGTGGTTCGATTGAAGCCGTACCTCTCCTCAATCACAAATGTACTGTAGAGATCAAAGGGGGTCGTAAGGATATCGCTTGCCAGCGCAAGAATCCCAAAAAATGCAAGCACAAAAAGAATGTAGTTGGATATGTGGGCACTGAGCAGTGAGTCCAGCCACCCGAATCCACCAAGAAAAAATATCAGTCCCATAAGCAAAAGGCTAAAGCTACTACTGATGAATGAGAAGCGGGTGTTGTCTCTTTTATAGAGCTGGCTTTTACGGTACTCCTCCTCGTCGAATATGCCCTCCAACTCTTTGGGTAAGTCCGGAACGGTATGCTTAAGATTCAGGCGATCAAGCCATTGTTCAAGCAGGTAGCCAAATACAAGCACCCCTATCATCACCCAAAATATTGTATTATACATTCCCATATCCATAATTTTTTCCCTCTGAGCACTGAGTACTATCCCCTAAGTACTGTGAACTGAGTACTGTCTGCTATCTCACCTGTTTATATAATTCCTTCTGGTTCAGCAGTCTTGTATCAATCTCCTGCTTATAGCTCCTGATCAGTTCAATTGTATCCCTTTGCAAAGCCTCATCCACCAGAATGCTGGCCAAATCCAGCTGGTCCTCCAATTCATGAGAAACAGCCATGTTATACAGTGCTTTAGCAGCAGCTGTACTGTCATTTGTCTTGCTCAATCCTTCCCATATATCATAAGCCTCGTCCCAATTACCCTTATTGGTCAGCTTTGATGCTTTCCTTAATTCCTCTTCTTTACCCTTGTAGATGTTTCTTGATGTATAACTCCAGACCGGAACAAGGTATCTCCCGTAAGATCTGCCACTCTTATAGAATGACTCGGTAATCATTTGTGCAGCAGTATAGCGCCGAATAATCTCACCGTCAAGAACCTCGGTAAAGTAAAGGGTATCCACCATGGTATAGCTGTCAAAGGGCTTCGGACTCCCGGGCAGATATATGCTCCAGTTGATAATACTGGAAATCTCCCAGTATTTTGATGCTGTAAAATAGGAATCAGAGAAGGATTGAACATGCTCCTCATAATCCATGGAATAAGCTTCCAGGCTTATAATTGCATCTCCCCCATTCTCCCTGCAGATATTATCAACCTCGCGCCTGGTAAGAAGCAGGTCCTTAAGCCCTGCTGTATCTTTTCTTCTGTCGTCCAGCCAGATGGGCCTGTGAAATCTATCTATGGGTGATTCCTGGAATACATTCAGCAGCCCTCTTAGGATGCTTTTAATAATCAGGGTATCGAGGATTTGAAGATGCTTCTGTTCCAGGCCCTCTACATCTTCCCGTTCAAAAGAGTGCATGCTAAGGGGCGCCCTGTTCAGAACAATCAGCTGATTAACATCCTCGGGCAAACTAACCGTTGCTGGTTCCAGTACCTCAAATTCAACCACTGTGTAAATACTGGCACAAGCCTGCAAAAACAGCACCGTAAGCCCAAAAAATATCAGTTGATTTCTGTTTCCCACTTAGCCAATAGCAGCTTAAACACTCATTCCACCACAAACCTGAAGGGTCTGACCTGTCATATATGAAGAAAGGTCGGAAGCCAGGAAAGTACTTACATTGGCCACATCTTCAGGAAGCCCTCCCCTTTTCAGAGGGATGGTTTTGATCCATTCAGCCTTCACATTTTCAGGAAGTTTACCAGTCATATCGGTAATGATAAATCCGGGAGCAATGGCGTTGCAACGAACATTTCTTGCCCCAAGCTCCTTGGCTATGGATTTAGTGAAACCGAGGATCCCAGCCTTCGATGCGGAATAGTTCGACTGACCGGCATTCCCGTTCACCCCTACCACCGAACTCATATTGATAATGGAACCAGTTCTGGCCTTAAGCATATATTTCTGAACGGCTTTGGTGAAATTGAAAACCGATTTCAGGTTAACCTTGATTACCAGGTCCCACATTTCCTCATCCATACGCATGAGCAGTGTGTCACGTGTAATTCCGGCATTATTCACAAGTATATCAATCTTTCCAAAATCCTCAGCAACACGGTCAGCCACCTGGTGGGCCTGCTCATAATTGCTGGCATCGCTTACATATCCCTTACCCTTAACTCCCAAAGCGGCAAGTTCTTTCTCGAGTGATTCCATGTTCTCATCTTTGGAGAGATCTGTAAAAGCCACATCGGCTCCCTCTTCAGCAAATTTAAGGGCGATCATACGACCAATTCCCCTTGCAGCACCTGTAACAATTGCAACCTTTCCTTTCAGTAAATCCATAAATCTTTATTTAGAATGTTTTTAGACAATGCAAATAAATAGAAAAAAAATGACATCATGTACTTTTCACAAGTTCAGCCATCTTCTGTCCGATCTCAGCAGGTGAAACTACGACTGTGATTCCGCATTCCTCCATAATCTGCATCTTGGCCTCGGCAGTATCTGCCTTTCCCCCAATAATTGCTCCGGCATGGCCCATGCGTCTTCCCTTTGGCGCGGTCTGCCCGGCAATAAAGCCAACCACCGGCTTTGTTCCATGCTCCTTGATCCAATATGCTGCTTCCGCTTCCATGCTGCCACCAATCTCGCCAATCATGATAATGCCCTTGGTCTGATCGTCCTCCATGAGGAGTTGCACCGCATCTTTGGTTGTGGTCCCGATTATGGGGTCTCCACCGATGCCTATGCAGGTAGACTGCCCCAGTCCTGTTTTTGTGATCTGGTCAACCGCTTCATAGGTGAGGGTCCCTGACCTTGATACAATCCCGATAATGCCTTCCTGGTGTATGAATCCGGGCATGATTCCCACTTTGGCCTGACCCGGGGTAATAACTCCCGGACAGTTTGGCCCGATCAGCCTCGTATCCCTGCCGGAGAGATATTCTTTAACCTTGATCATATCTGCAGTGGGAATCCCTTCTGTAATACAAACGATCAGGTTGATTCCTGCGCCGGCAGCCTCC
>JAOZLK010000498.1 GCA_029934875.1 Bacteroidales bacterium
CCTATAGGAATTATGAAGATGAAAAAGTTGTAATCAGTTCCGGAGTAGAGGTAAGCAATTGGACGAAAGTAACTCAATATCCCTCTCATGCACATGTAAAAGCGAAAGGGAATCTTTGGGAGGCGCCTTTGCCAGAGGGTATAGAGACATTAAGAGTGTTATACAAAGAAGGGAAAATGCTTCAGAGGGCCAAAGGTGAAAAATGGTCTCCTGTCCCTCCACCTCCCATTTCTGAAATCAGACAGTCAGATAGCAGAAGCGTATTTTACAACAAAGACAGGTACCGGCTTAGAATGATTGAATACCACACCAATGAAATGAGAGCATGGGACAATCCCTCCGATATCGAAGTGATTTTTAATCCGGTACCATGGAATCTTATGATTATTCCTTTGGAATCTGTGGATACAATCAAGAAGGTTGCCTGGCTCAAGTATGAATCAAATAGTCAGCCGGGAACAAAAGATCCAGCCCATGCACCAGCTTTTGTTTACATTGAAAATGCCATTGACGTCCTGGACGAACCAGGTGAGTGGTGTGTGAATACGACAAGTGGAAAAATCTATTACTGGCCAGAATCAGGATCAGTTGGTGATGATATTATTGCACCCTCCCTTGTTGAACTTATAAGAGTAGAGGGGAACATTCAGAAGGATTTACCCTATGATATCCCGGTGAAGAATATTCATTTTCAAGGCCTGACATTTACTCAAACAGACAGGGCCAGCTGGTTCCCCAACCGCAAGGGCTGGGGTATTCAACACGATTGGGATACCTATGATTATAGCAATGCAATGCTCAGATTCAGGGGAGCCGAAAATTGCACTGTAAACGCATGTCATTTTGTTCAGGGTGGAGGTTCTGCTATAAGGTTAGACCTGCATGCTCAGGATATTACCATACAAAATAATCTTATTGAATATGTTGGCCACATGGGAATTTTGCTTTGCGGCTATGGACCCGGCACAAAAGACGTCAACAAAAATAATCTGGTTCATAACAATATATTGCGCCATACCGGAGAATTAGTCTGGCATGGTCATGCAATATTTGTGTGGCAGAGTGGGCATAATACCATTAGCAATAATTGGATTTATGATGTTCCTCGTAAAGCCATTGGATTATGCGGGGTTAGATCGCAGATATTAATGAAGCCTGATTGTAATTTCGATGAAGCTTCAAAGACGATTCGGTGGCATGAGATCGAAGCAACTATCGACAGCACCCTCTCTCCCCAGGACAGGTATTTCCCATATTTACATGCCAGGCATAATATTGTAAGGGACAACAAAATCACCAGAACCATGCTTAAGCTTTCAGATGGTTCCAGCTTGAATATTTCAGGGGCAGGAGAGGGAAATATAATCGAGCATAATTTTCTCTATGACCTGCAATATGTTGGGATTCGTACAGATGATTGGCAAGATGAGACATATATTCGGAACAACCTTTTATGGAATTGCAAAAAAAGTGGCTTCATATTTAAAGGACATAATTATCTGGAAAATAACATTGCGGTTAACGTAAGCAAGGCCGTACATCTCAGGGCATTCCCACAACAGACATTTAAACCAGGAGCTGTAATGAGAAATAATATCTTCATATCCGACTCTGAAGATTTTATAATATATATTCCCACAACATGGCCCGTTAGCATGAATATCCATAAGGCGGGAGAAAAACTAATGCCTTATGAACATGATGTGGACAACAATATATATTTCTACCCTGGAGTAAAAGCTTTTCTAGCTGAGCAACAAAAACAAGGCATTGAAAAGCATTCATTGGCTGTGGATCCAGGGTTTAGGGATGTGAAAAATGGAGATTTCAGACTAAAAAAGAATTCACCAGCCATAAAACTGGGCTTTGTGCCATTTGAAACAAGTCCGGACAGTTTTGGTGTCACTGCCGACTATCCTGAAAATTTATTGAATATAGCTTACAATGAAAATAGAAGCTCAGGTTCGAACATGTATGAATAATTATATTTGCTTTATTATGAGAAAAATATTTATCCTGTCTCTTGTTGTAACAATGTTGTCATCCATGGGATGTACTACAGGGAATATTGCGGAAGAAGTTAGTCGTCCTAACTTTCTTATTATTTTGGTTGATGACCTTGGTAAGGAGTGGATATCTTGTTATGGAGCCGATTCAATATATACACCGGCCATTGATGAGCTGACAGCTACTGGAATGAAATTTCATAATGCCTATTCAATGCCGCAATGTACTCCCAGCCGTGTCACTCTTCTTACAGGACAATATCCTTTTCATCATGGATGGATCAACCATTATGATGTTCCCAGGTGGGGTCACAGAGCCCATTTTGATCCCGGTCAAAACACTACTTTTGCCAATATACTCAGGAATGCCGGATATAAAACCTGTGCTGCCGGGAAGTGGCAGATCAATGATTTCAGATTGGAACCGGAGGCTATGGTTAAGGCAGGATTCGATGAATATTGTATGTGGACCGGCGGTGAAGGGGGGAATGAAGCTCTTAGCAGTGAACGATATTGGGATCCGTATATCCATACTGTTGAGGGAAGCCGGGTATATAGTGGTGAATTCGGACCAGATATCTTCTCAGAATTCATTATAGATTTTATGAAGGAAAACAGGGAGTATCCCCTGTGTATATATTACCCAATGGTTCTAACCCATAGTCCATTTATCCACACACCACTGGAACCTTACGTAACAACTACAATGGAAAAGCATCAGGCAATGACCAGGTACACTGACCATATTATTCATAAAATTGTTACTGCCTTAGATGAACTTGAAATACGGGATAATACTTATCTGATTTTTGCAACAGATAATGGAACTGCGAACAGAATTATTGGTCGCAGGGATGGGACTCCCGTTAGAGGTGGTAAAACATATCTTTCTGAAAATGGTGTAAATGCTCCTTTTATCATCAATATCCCTAAGTTAACTGATGCCGGATCTGATATATATTCCATGATTGACTTCACCGATATATTTCCGACACTTCTTGATCTTGCCGGAGTGAAAATCCCCCGGGAATCAGACATTGACGGCATTTCTTTTGAACCGGTTCTGAGAGGAAAACCAGAAGATCACCAGCGAGAATGGGTGCTCGCCATGGGAAGTCATGGTGGAAGGATCGGGGATGACGGAATGATCAAAAACTGGTTTGAATTCAGGGATCGAACTATACGAAATAAGCAGTATAAGGTTTATGTAGATACATTAATGAATATATACAGGCTATTTGATCTGGCTACTGATCCTTCTGAAAAGAATAACCTGATAGATAGTAAGGATGAGATGTGTAGAGATGCAATAGAATATTTTCAGGAAATTCTTAATGACTTTCCCACAATAGATAATCATCCTGATTATCTGCCTCTCGATAGTTCAATTTATGATGTTCCCCCGGAGTGGCTTGAGAAAAGCCACAAAAAGGATCTGAAAAAAGATAACATGTCTCCACCCGTTTATCCGGAATAATGATGACATTTTTAATGTTATATTAAAACGCTATTTTTTATTTTCTGTTGATCCCCTGATCATCAATTTTGTCTCCAGCTGCACATTCTGGACAGTGTTATCTCCTTCCAGCTTATTAAATAACAGTTTAACTGCACTCTTTCCCATTTCTACGGTAGGATGGGTAATTGATGTAAGAGATGGATGTACAACAGTAGCATGATATTCATTTGTAAACCCAGCCACTGCAATATCATCTGGCACTATTAGTCCAGCCACCCTGATCTCCTTCATGGCTGCAAATGCCACAGTATCATTAATGCCGAATATCGCGTCGGGGGGAGTTGATAGCGTAAGTAATTTTTGTGTAGCTATGGTTGCACTCTGAGGATTCATTTCGCAGTGAATAAGATACTGATCCTGAAAAG
>JAOZLK010000499.1 GCA_029934875.1 Bacteroidales bacterium
CTTTGCTAGAACCGATCTTATTTATTTTCTTAATTCCGCTGTTCTGGTCTAATTTCCAGATAACTTTCGTTCCGGGTACAACCCAGGTAGAAAGAGTATCGACTACCTTATCATCAGGCTTGTTTGAATCATACATTTGAAGGTGCTTTTCCCCACCTATTTCAATAGCTTTCAAATAGATTGTTACTCTTGTAGAGTCTTTAATAATTTCTTCTTTTGCCAAGCCAATTGGCGTTTTACCATTGCTACAAGCACCGGCAACCAGAATTGTAATTATAAACACAATTCCTGTCAGGAGTATAAGAATTTTTTTCATAGTGACCAGGTATTAAATTAATTAGAGTGGATATGATTTATAATTATAATTCCCCTAAAAAGTTAGTTTTCAGTCAGTTCGATTAGGTCTGTATTCAAAGGTAACCTTTAGCTGGACACAAGTCAAGTTTGACCAGGATTGACCTCCTTCCCCGAACCGCACCAGTCTAAAGTAGAGAAATTCGGCTTTCACTGAAAGAGGTCTCAGTAATAAATGAGTATATTGATTTTAGTCATTTGATTCAAGGTAAAGCCCCGGGAATTCGCTCTTGAATAATGATGTGCTTCAAAATGCAAATCCTTACCGTTTGAAAATGTTAAAAATCAGTTAAATAATTTACTGACTAACTCAATAAGTCTTTCTTTATAGCTTTTACTGATACTTCAGGATTCATTCATGATGCGAATCGGACTCATCCCAGTAAGCCTGCTTTTTGTGGCTCTCCCATTGTTTTCTCAAACTGTGGTTATCCCCGATACAGCCTTCCTCTCTGCGGTGATAGAGAATGGAGTTGATACCAATGGTGACGGTGTTATCAGTATCGAGGAGGCGAATGAAACACAATCACTCTGGATATCAGACAAGGGCATTTCCGATTTAAAGGGTATTGAAGCCTTTGTGAATCTGGATACTCTGGATTGTAGCAGGAATCAGCTTTCTCTTCTGGACATCCCGGCTAACTCATCCCTGAGATATTTGAATTGCTTCCTCAACAAGCTGGCTTCTCTGGATATTTCAAATAATACTTCTTTAGAAGAACTGTATTGTGGCTATAACGCAATCCTCAGCCTTGAGGTTTCCGGAAATACAACATTGAGAACCTTGAGCTGCAGGGCTAACAAATTAGAAAGTCTGGATGTCTCAAATAATCATTCTTTAATCAACCTTGAATGTAGCTCCAATGATTTAGTCGATCTGGATGTTTCAGCTAACCCTGCTTTAGAAACACTGTATTGCGATTTCAATGAGCTATCAAGCTTAGATGTCTCCTTTGATATTGCACTGGAAGAATTGGCTTGTCGAAGCAACCGATTATCTGATTTGGATGTTTCTAAAAACACCGCACTAAAGATACTGCATTGCGACTTTAATGTGTTGTCCGAGCTGGATGTCACGAATAATGCTGCTTTAACTCTTCTTCATGCTGATGCCAACCAATTAGGCAGCCTTATGCTTAATAATCCGGCTTTAGAATCTATAGATTGCGATTTTAATCAACTTACCAGCCTGGATGTATCCACTTGTACAGCATTAACAATTTTGAATTGTGGCTCGAATATGCTTTCCATCCTGGACATAGAAAAGAATCTTTTGATCGAAAGCCTGAACTGCAGTGGCAACCAACTAAGCAGCCTGGATGTGTCTGGTATTCAATCGCTATCAGTTTTAGAATGTAGTGCGAATGAATTGGATAGCCTGGACCTTTCTCTTAATCATGTTCTAATAGAGTTGTATTGCAGAGATAATTTCTTGACAGAACTGGATCTTACCAACAATCCCGATTTAACAAAGCTTTACTGCGTCAACAACCAGTTAAGCAGCCTGGACGTAAGTAATAATGTGGCATTGATTGAACTGGAATGCGGAAATAACAAGTTGACCAGCCTGGAACTTTCAGCTAATCCCACTTTAAGACTTCTCGCCTGCCGTAATAATCTTTTGTCCTCTTTGGATATCTCAGATCAGGAATATCTGTTTCTACTTGATGGAACATGTGGGTGTGGCGGATACCTGGATATATCTGAAATGCCAACATTAAATGAGGTTTGTGTATGGCTAACACCTTTCCCTCCTGTGGATAGCACCTCCTGGCAAGTATTTTCAAGCGGTAGTCCAAATGTGTACTATAAGGAATGCATCCCTCCTGAATTACTTGTTAGCGAAACTTCTTATCAACCAGGCTCTGTTGAAGCAAGAAGCTCTGAGGAGGGAAGAATTTATATGGTCCCGGAGAACACAGAAAGAGACATGAGCAAAATCCTTGCAGATTCTCTTAAGTCGGTCCTGGCCCCGGCTAACATAGCTGTAAATATCTCCCTGGACGGTCAGGACAACGGAGTCTACTGGCTTTATGCAACAGATATGGAAGGCAATATCTCCGATCCCGGGGCATTTACAATATTGGGGGTAGGACTCGATAAGATTTTTAGCGAGGAGCTAAGCATTTATCCCAATCCGACATATAGCCTTTTGAATATTGAATCCAATGAAATTTCTGGTCAGTATGTCGAAATTCACTCCCAGGATGGTCATTTGGTTTTCCATAGCAGGATGAAAGGACAATCTACTCAGATTGACTTATCCTTCTTACAGGGAGGAGTATATTTCATGACCATCAAATCTAAAGGACACTCTTATTCAAAGAAGGTGGTCAAGCTTTAATTGCATCAAATGACCTCTGGCTTGCTTAAGGTATACATCAGCATATGTCATCTATGCTCGATTCTGCATCGGCCAGGGCTTCTTGCCAGTCGGAGCGACTTGTTCCAGTCAGGGTTGAGCAATTTCCATAAGGCCGTAAGGCATCAAGATAATCCTCGTAAGCTCCTTTAAGCATATTGCAATTGGCATCACTTGGGTCCATGGAATAAATGCTGACGGCAGTACCTATTGCGCTTAATTCATTTGACAATTCAGTTGCCCATGCCCCAGAGCAAGGAGCAACATCTTCCTTTTTACAGGAAAACAGGACCAGGAAGCCAAACAAAACAAAAACAAGGCGGAATTGTGCGTTTTTCATAAAAATCAGTTTTTTAGCAATTATGTCTATGTTAAAGCTAGAAAAACCTTGAATAAAAGGTTGTTAAGGAAATGTTAAATTCCATTGGTAAGGGCTGCCTCAACTTCCTGTATGGCCAGGTAGTGGTTGTGGCGGTAGCTGAGGTTTTGCAACAAGCACTGAGGAAGGAATATTATATATGGTCCCGGGGAATTTACCTTCGCTCAAAAGATTATAAAATTGTAGCAGAAAATCCTGACTTTTTAGTCCTTTCGTTTGGGAGCCCGTTTTCTAGTAACTATTCTTGCATCCTGCAATTTCCTGCCCAGTTCATCATCTTTGGCAACAGAGGATAAGTCTTTCTCAAATCCTAATACCTGCAGTACTTGCAAATATAATCCGATGCTAACTGAAGGAGACCCCTTCTCAATTGCTGACAAAGTTGGACGACTTATATTTGCTCGCTCGGAAACCTGCTCTGAACTAAGTTTCCTCCTGAGCCTGGCAAGTTTAATATTATCTCCTAATTCAAGAAGAATCCTCCTGGTTCTTGGAAGCAATACTATCTTTTTCTTTGGCATAACATAAAATATAATTTACAAATATAGGTATATTTGTCAAATATAACTTACATTAAGAGTGGTTATTAGTTTTTCTGACTCAAGATGGCCTGCTCGTCGGATTTTCCCCGTGCAAGGGAGAAAAAGACGCCCAGGGTGCAGAGGATGACGAAGATCAGGAAGGTGCTTCTCATGCTGCTGATGAATTCTATGGACTCCTGTCTAAAAAATAAGTAAACGCCTGATTACTTGGATTTAAGTGAGAAAAATCATAACTTATGTA
>JAOZLK010000500.1 GCA_029934875.1 Bacteroidales bacterium
GGCAGCTTAATTCTCAGACTATTACGGATATGATATTTTACAAGCGGAATCGCTGCCACTCATAGAAAGTAGATGTAAAATATCTGCGTATTAACTTATTTGCTGCTTATACGGATATAAAATATCCCTTGAGAGATATGTAGTATCCAAATATGCATCTTAAAAGTTAATAGCACGATAATAAATGTCTATTTCTGATTTATTCGTCCTGAATGTCCACATCCCGCACTGTCTGTACCATGGAAAGTGGTGGGTTTACTGGGGGACATAAGCTGGTGTACAAACTCACAGATAAAATACTGTGAGAAAGCGGCCGGGGTATCCAGATGACGAGAACAGGAAAATATCTCCTTTTTTATTGCTTATCACTTTTGATAAGCCAGAGATCCAGGCCCAGCTTACAATCCAGATATGTCACAAGGTATTATTGGGGTATGTCCAAAAATTTTTCAGCTATTGACACGTGTTACTTGCTTTCCTATTTTTATGAGCTCCGAATAGGAACTAAACATAAAAACATGAAAGCATTAAAAATTATCGGGATCATCGTTGGGGTACTGGTGGCAGCCATTCTGATTGTTCCCCTCTTTGTTTCTTCTCCCGCTGTAGTTTCAGCCCAAATTGAAATCGCGCTGGAGCCTGAGCAGATTTTTCCTTCTGTGGCATCTTATATAAACCGTCATGAGTGGGATCCCTGGTTGACCGCCGACAGCACGGCAGATGCAAGGATTGAGCCTTCACCCGGCTATGTGGGATCGACTTATTCCTGGGAAGGTGTTGCGGTGGGTACGGGCAGGATGGAGGTCATCTCGGTTCGGGAGAATGAGTACATTGAGTCGCACCTCTGGTTTGGAGCAGTGGAGGAACCGGCCCTTGTGGAGTGGACCTTTCACCAGGTGGATGGAGGAACACAGGTGGTTTGGACCTTCACCCAGGATACCAGGTACCCCATGGGCAAGCTGGGGATGATGATTGGCAAAGTTTTCCTGGAAAAAAGTTTCAATACAGGTCTGGCGCAGCTGAAAGAGCTAATGGAATCTGATCCACCTGAGCTAAGCTGCCTGGGACCCATAAGTGTTGAGGTTCAGGCGGCTTTTAATGCCATGGTAACAGAAGGAGCGGGTACCATGGAGGAGATTGCCTCGGCCCTTGGCGAATTATTCGGCCTGCTTTATGGTGAAGTAGGAAAACAGCAACTGGAAATGGCCGGGCCTGCCTTTGTACACTATCTTGATTATGAAGATGCTACAGGATTCTCCAACTACCAGCCTGGAGTGCCGGTCAAGCTTGCCGGTTCTAAGTCTGGAAAAGTGAGGCCGGTCTCTTATCCGGAAATGAAAGTTGTCAGTGCAGTTCATACGGGTCCCTACGAAAAATTCATGGAATCCTATGTAAGCCTGGGAGTTTATATTGAAAGCAATGGGCTGGAAATTGAGGGCAGCGCCTTTGAATTTTACGTTGTAAATGCCCAAACGGAAGCAGATCCGAAAAAGTGGCAGACTATTATTGCTTTCCCCCTGAAATAGCATGGATCAAAAGGAGATCGGGAAGATCTTTTACAGGGACGGGTACAGGCTGGCTAACCAGCACCTGGGCGATGGCGTGACCGTGGATAAATTGAGAAGTGCCATCAAGGCAATGTATGAGGCCGTAGATGGATTGCTTGAAGCCTTTCTCCAGCGAACCGGCAGTGAAGGAAAAGCAGCTGAATGTAAGAAGGGCTGCGCCTTCTGTTGTCATCAGCCGGTTTTTGCCGTCTCACATGAGATGCTTTTCCTGAAGGATTATATTGAACAGGAGATGCCTGCGGACAAACAGACTCAGTTCATCGATCGTTCGCGTGAGAAATCCCTGCTTACCCTGAATAAAACCATTGAGGAGCAACAGCGAATCACCCATGCCTGTCCCTTCCTGGAGCATAATTCCTGCATGATATACGAAGCTCGCCCTATGGCCTGCCGGATTTACCTCTCCTCCTCGCTTAGTTCCTGCAGGAAGGAATATGATGAGCCCGGTACAGGCAGGTCCAAACCTGAACTGTATGAGTTTCCCCTCAATGCAGGCAGAATGCTCAACGAGGGTTTTGTCTCCTGTTTAAAGCAGCTGGGCCTGGAATCTGCCGAACTTCCTCTGGAGCAGGGCTATGCTTCTTTAGTTACCCTCAAGCAGGACTTTAAGTCTTGGATGGGATAGGATTTTGTTATATTCGTAAGCATGAACGAAATGATCCTGGGAGTAGTCCGTGAGACCAAGAATCCACCCGATAAAAGGGTTCCCCTGAGTCCTCAGCAATGCCGGCTCCTATCTGCACGGCATCCGAATCTGAAGATCCTGGTCCAGCCTTCTAAGGATCGCTGTTTCAGCGATCAGGAGTATAAACGTGCAGGTATGACCCTGCAGGAAGACCTCTCGGGATGTGATGTGCTGGCCGGTGTTAAGGAGGTGAAAGCTGATGCCCTGATCCCTGGAAAGAGCTATCTCTTTTTTTCGCACACTGCAAAGGAACAGCCCTATAACCGTGGTCTGCTGCAGACCCTGGTGGAGAAGAGGATTCGTATGATTGATTATGAGTACCTCACATTGGATAGCGGGATGCGTGTTGTGGCCTTTGGAAAGTGGGCCGGAGTGGTTGGTGCTTACAACGGCTTAATCGCACTTGGCTTACGTTCGGGTCGATACAAACTTCCCCGGGCAAATAGCTTAAGGGATTTGAAGGAACTTAAGGCCGGCCTGGCCGGATTAGATGTGGGAATAACACGCATTGCTGTTACCGGTGGAGGACGGGTTGCCGAGGGAGCTGTTGAGATATTGAAAGCGGCGGGCATCAGGCAGGTGGAAGCGGGGGCTTACCTTTCTCAATCTTTCGATGAGGCTGTGTTCACAAGGCTTGATCCCTGGCACTACACGAAAAATCGTTTTGGAGAACTCTTTGATTTCAACCATTTCGTGGCCAATCCTCATCTCTATGAGAGTAGTTTTCTGCCATATGCCAGGAGAAGCGATATGTATATTGCCTGCCATTTCTGGGATCCAAGGTCGCCTCTTTTGCTGACCCGCAAGAATCTTAAGGGAGGCAAGGTGCCCATTCGGATCATTGCTGATATCTCTTGTGATATTGATGGCCCCATCGCCAGCACGATCAGGGCATCGACCATTGCAGAGCCTTTTTATGGATATGATCCTTTGCTGCACGAGGAGTCCGAAGCATTTGCAAATAATTCCATTACCGTAATGGCTGTTGATAATCTGCCGGGCGAGCTGCCCCGGGATGCTTCAAGTAGTTTTGGAGACGCCCTTGTGGAATATGTGATTCCGGAATTGTTGAACCAGGCAAAGAGCGAGATGCTGGCAAGGGCATCCATCACAGAGAGCGGACAGCTTGGAAGAGATTATGCTTACCTGCAGGATTTTCTGAAAGGCAAATAAGTTCTCAGTTGAAACGGCGGGGATTATTTTTATCCTCTTTGTCGTCCCATCTGTCTTTATTGGATAGGCTCCAGATCATCCCAAAACCTCCTATTCCCAGCAGTACAAAACCCACGGGCCGGATCATGGACAGGTTGATGGTCAGGACAACTCCAATGGCAATTAAGGAAATGCTCAGGAGCCAGAGGCTTTTAAAGTTGCGAGGTTTTTGCTGTGGATTCATGAGTCAGGCTTATCTTATTTGTTCTTGAGCTCCTGTATCACATCTTTTGGATTTTCTGCTGCGAAGATGGTGTTACCAACCACAAATACATCCACTCCAATATCGATGAGTCCGCCAATATTCTCCAGGGTAAGCCCGCCATCGATCTGGATCAGGGTTTCATATCCCCCCTTTGTAATCATCTGCTTCAGTTTCCTGATTTTGTCGTAGGAGGCCTGTATGAAT
>JAOZLK010000501.1 GCA_029934875.1 Bacteroidales bacterium
CCAGAGATGATCCAATATCAGTGTCTGAATTCATAAGGAATAAAGATATTATTTCCAGTGCATTACAGAGGTGGACAAAAAGCGTACAAAAAGCGTACAATAAGAGTTTTTCTCTTGTATTATCCCCCTGCCAATGACTTTAACAGCATCTTAAATAACTCTGCTATCGAATAATAAGTAAATACAAGAGGAATGTATGGGAGCAGGTTCATTATTACACTTAAAAGTATCAATTTGAGGTCGATGGGGACTATTTTTATTTCATCGATGGGAGCATAACTTCCGTTTATATCTGCCAAAGAAGAATTATCCAGTGACCCCAGAATTGATTTATCTATGTCCGGTTCATCACCTATCCATTTTTTAACATAGTCGGAATTATGTTTTCTTAATAAACTTCCAAACTGAACGATGCCATCTCTTTTAGCATTAATCATTTTGGGTATGAAAAATAATAAAGGAGCATATAGTATAACAGGAGAAAGAAGGGCGTAAAACAATATCGATTCAGAATAGCTCAGAAAAGTGGCATCGTTATAAATTATATCAATACCAATTGCTGCAGACATCGTTGCCGACGGCGCCATGAGAATAAAACTAATTGTTAAAGGCACCAGGTTCAGGTAATCCAATCCTACTAATTTATCTGCATGCAAAGGATCAATGTATAATTTTAAACGTGAAATTTTGATTAGCGAATAGACCCAGATAATCCATCTCCAACCCCATCTGAACATGAGTAATAGAAATATGGGTATACAAATAGCAAAATTATACCAGCCGGCTATATTTAATGTAGCACTGCCGCTTTTAACAAGGTAATTGCGTCCTGCATCCTCAGAGGATAATAATTGCGGAAATATTATTATTGCTAAATAATAAACTATCAGTACAATAATTTCAGGAATCCAGGAAGCGCTTAATTGACCAAGGCGTGCCACCAATTGGTTGTATTTTTGTTGTTGTGATTCAGGAATGATGTTATCTGTATTCTTGATATATTCAACGAAGGTTTTGTCAACCAGTTTTTCTATGAGAATGAGAAATGGAATCACAATCAGAAAACGCACATGAACCAAAAAATCTTCGAAAAAGCTAATGGTGGTTTCATCATCATGCAGTGTGCCATAATATATTGCAAGTAAACACAAAGGAAACCAGGTAATCAGTGCCAGTGCAATAGCTGTATTGGGCAGATCCCTCTTTGGATTACCTTTTCTTCGAAACACAGCAGTCAGGGAATAGATTAAGCCACCACGTACCAATGAAAATCCCTGATAATTGGCTGAGCTTTTAGAATCTAAAACATTTTGTTTCATACGTACATTTTTTGTGCGACAGATGCATTGTTTGCTATTCTATCATCTTTAAATATACGAACCTGCCGCGGGATGGCAAAGTCGAAAATTTGCAGCGCACTCTGTGAGAAACTAAGGGACGAAAATAGAGAAGGGTACAAAGTGATGGTCAATGGGCGCTAGCCATCAAGCATGGAAAGTGCAAAAGCACAGACAAATCCTGCACAGGTAATCAGTCCCGCCCAATTTCGTGTCCCCTCGAATGCTTCTGGAATCATGGTTTCAGCCAGCATAGAGAGAATGGCTCCTGCAGCAACAGCGGTAGTTGCAGACCGGGCTTCGATCGACAGATTTATGTATGCAGTGTAACCAATCAATGATGATAGGCCTGCCAGCAGTGCGATACTAATCCAGATGATCAGTATATACGAAGTGGAACGTCCGGCTGCTTTCATCCCAGCTGCACTCGACAGACCTTCGGGTATATTGGAGATGAAGATGGCCAACACGGTGGCCATGCTCACAACTCCTCCACCCAGCATGGTAAGGCCGATTGCCATGGATTCTGGTACGCCATCAAGCAGGGCTCCCACCGCGATTGCGGTCCCGCTACCTTTGGAATCAGCCTCCGATGGTTGTCCACTGGAACGTTTGCGGTGTTTAGCTCCCGTGCGGCTCAGTAATCCATTAATTCCACTATATGTGAGTGCACCGGCGAAAAATCCAACAGTTGTCGGCAGTAGACCCGATTCCTGGAAAGCTTCTGCCATCAATTCGAAACTCAGGGCCGAAATTAAAACACCGCTACCAAACGCCATAATACCTGCAATAATTTTCGCTGGAAGCTTTACCGCATAACCAATCAATGCTCCCAGTAAAGAGGCTCCGCCTGCAAACATGCCCCAGAGTCCCGCCTGCAGCCATACTGGCAAGCCCGAACCTCCGGTACTCTCACCCTGCGCTGCAACGGTACTAAACATCATAATGAGTGTAAAGACCATGCCTGTTTTCACAAAGCCAGTTGTGATTTTTTCTCTGTTCGGATTCATTTTATCTTACCCTTTTTAAATAATAAACCTGGGAGAATAAACTCCCGGGTTTATTATTTTGCTATTCTATTCAGACAACCACTCTTTAGCAGCTGACAATTCATCATTAGTAAATATACGAACCTGTCCTGGTATGGTAAAGCCAAAGATATGCATCGCCTTGCCAATCCATTCACTATCAGTTACCAATGCTATTCGTTCCCACGCCTTCAGGTGCTTAAGTCCAATTTTTGTATCGTCCCACATAGCACCCAGATCGTAACTTGAGAAGTCAGCATCAATTTGATATAGCATTCGCACTTTTGGAGATTCCTTAAGTTCTGCCTCAACAGCTGGAATCAAAACGGTTTCATAATCTTTGCCAGTAACAGTTCCACTGACTACAAATCCCAGAATATGATCCGGAAGGTCCTTTATTATATGTATCATTTTTATGCTGCTTCTAATTTTTTCACACTAAATGAAGCAATAACGTTATAGATACCTACAATCAAAAGCAATGCTCCTGCCCATATTGCAAGGGTCAGGCCGGCAAAAAGGGGGTTGAACATGATAAGAGTTCCAATCACCACAATGAGGATTCCTGATATTATCCTCAGCATTTTGTTACTGGTTTCTGAGAAAGCATCAATAAATATTTTCATCCCATAAAATACAGCCCAGAAACCGATTATAAATGGTAAGATCGCTGCTGTAACAAGTGGGTTTGCCAATAAGATGAAGCCAAGAAAAAGATCCAGAAAGCCTTCAAATACAGTCCAGCCCCATTTAACATGACTCGTTCTTAAGGAAAAACCCCGTACTATCACAATGATACCTGTTAGAAGGAGTCCAATACCAATATAAAGGGCAAAAGCCAGTAATGCACCGCCGGGACTTGTAAAGATCAGCATTGCCAATAAAATCATGATGATTCCTTTAAAAAGAACCATGTACCAGTTTGATGATGTTTGATTTGTCATTTTTTTAGTTTTAAATGATTGTTGAGAACAAAAATATTATTTAGAATGGCATTAGATAATTCTGCAGGGTGGACAAAAGACGGACAATATTTTTTTTTGCAAAAGCTAAAACCTGGAGAGGTAATCTTCGAGCGAGGTTTGTGGTGTTAAGTTCAGTTTCTTTCGGATTCTGTACCTGTTTTTCTTAATGGCTTCATTGATGCGGTCCAAGGTATAGTAAATAATTTTGTTGGTTTTACTAACCTGAAGGGCAGTGGCAATCAATTCCTTTTCCTTGCTATGCTGTTTTTGTTTTTCATTTTTTTGTACGTTTGCATGGAAAAATGTGTATCCTTGGTCAATCTAAAACAGAGTAATATGACGAGTAAATTTATAATCTCAATTCTAATCCTATGTTGTTCAGTAACCGGCCTTACTGCCCAGGATGAGGAAATTGTTTTATCCTGGCCAAGAGAAATAGTTGAGGAGAGGGTAACCCTGACCCTGTATCAACCGCAGCTGGAATCATTTGAATCCAACATTCTGGAAGGTCGTATGGCTGTATCTGTCCAGGTCCATGATGGT
>JAOZLK010000502.1 GCA_029934875.1 Bacteroidales bacterium
CTAAACACTTTCTTAAGTAAGTCTGAAGTACGGGCTGAAATATTCTGCCTGATATTTTTTTCTTCGTCCTCCACCTTCAGAAACATCCCGTCGAGTGCCCTGTTGGTAAGGTAATCCTCTAGGTCGGTGTTTACCGGAGTAAATCCGGCCAGCTTCCCTGCTATCGAAGAGGCAAAAAGGTTCCATTTTCCCGTAAGTGCATCCCATGATTCGCTGGCAGAAATGCCTCCCATAACCTCTTTTTCAGTGGATTGCCTGATTTTTGGCAGGTATAAATTGTATAGATCCTGCCGACTTGTGCTTATAAGGTAGAGAGTGGCAGAATTATCTTCCCCATTTAGTATTCCAAAAGCATCGCTTATGGTCATCTGTTTAATACTGTTGATAAAAATGGGAGCTGCATCTTTTGCGGCATCCTCAGCAGCCCTGTTGATGCGGAGGATTAAATCATTCACCAGTTTTTCACCTCCAGGGATTTTTGAGAGGTTGTCGGTAATTATCTTTGCCTCTTGGGGTAGGAATATTTTTACAATTACATCCCCATAATACCCATCCGTAGCCGAGAGGATGGATGAAGCCTCATTTGAACCATTGATCAGTGCTTCTTTTAATCCGTCGGCCACTTCAGATTCAGACAAAGGTGTTTTGGGTGAGCTTGACTGCAAAAGTGAATTCAATTCTGCGCATCCGGATAGAAAGATGAAGGGAAGTGTAAATGCTAATAATTGTATTTTTTTCAAGGGCTTGGTTTTTTAGAAACTATACGAAAGTAAGATAAAAGAGTTATAAAAAGGTGTGACTAAAAAAATGTAATTTTACATATGCATTTGAAATCCCTGTCTCTCGTTAATTTCAAGAATTATGAAAATCTGGATATCCCGCTTTCGGAAAAGATAAACTGTTTTGTTGGAGAGAATGGTGTGGGGAAAACCAATGTGCTTGATGCAGTACATTACCTGGCTTTGTGTAAAAGCAACCTGAATCCCATTGATACCCAGAACATAAGGTATGAACAGGAATTTTGTGTAATACAGGGCGTTTTTCACAGACTGGACAAGGAGGAAAATATTCTGTGTGGTATCCAAAAAAGTAAAAAGAAACAATTCAAGCGGAATCAAAAGGAGTATAAGAAACTTTCGGAACATATAGGCCTGATCCCCTTGGTGATGGTTTCACCCTTCGACAGCCTGTTGATAAATGGGGGAAGCGACGAGAGGCGAAAATTTATCAATGGAGTTGTAGCTCAATACAGCAAAGTGTATCTGGAAAATATCATCCAGTATAATCATGCCCTGACGCAGCGCAACCGCCTTTTGAAGGATTTTGCTGCTTCACGTAGCTTTAACAGGGAAATGCTGGAGGTATGGGATGAGCAATTAATTCGGTATGGGGAGCCGGTATTCCGGGAACGCAAAAGATTCGTTGAAGAAATACTGCCGGTATTCGGGGCTTTTTACGAACATGTTTCAGGCAACAGGGAGAAGGTGGCCCTCGCATATCAAAGCCAATTGGAACAGCTTGATTTCCGGGAAGGGCTGAGTACATCCATGGAAAAAGATCGGATCCTTCAATATACTACCTTCGGGGTTCATAAGGATGACCTGAATATGAAACTTGGTGAATACAGCCTTAAAAAGAGTGGTTCCCAGGGGCAGCAAAAAACCTTCCTTGTAGCATTGAAACTTGCCGAGTTCGAGTTTATCAGGAAGATCACAGAGATTCCTCCGATCCTGCTCCTGGATGATATTTTTGATAAGTTTGACTCGAGGCGGGTGAAACATATCATCAGCCTTGTTGCTCAAAACAATTTTGGGCAAATTTTTATTACAGATACCAACGCATCCCGTTTACAGGGTATACTGAGCGAATTATCAAAGGAGCATCTCATTTATGAAATCGATCATGAGAATACCGTCAAACTTTTAGAAGGATAGGATGGAAAGGAAGGAGATTAAGCGGATCGATTCACTACTTCAGCAATTTCTGAAGTCCAACAAACTGGAGAAGGGATATGCCGAATATCGGCTTACCAAATCATGGAAAGATTTGCTGGGAGTTACCGTGGCAAAAAAGACCAAGGAATTAAAAATTTATAAGCGCACGCTCTATGTTACTCTTCACTCTTCAGTGGTGAGAAATGAATTGGAGATGATAAAAGATACACTCATCCCGCGCCTTAATGAGGCTGCTGGAATGAGTGTAATTGATAAGATCGTTTTCCGCTAATCAGAATCTATCTGACGAGGGAAAGAAAAAAGCGGCCTCGATTTCAGCATTTTCATCTGAATCAGAACCATGCACTGCATTTGCCTGCATGGATTCTGCATACATCTTTCGAATCGTGCCTTCTTCTGCTTTTTCAGGATCAGTTGAGCCAATCAGCTTCCTGTACTCCTCAACTGCATCTTCTTTCTCAAGAACCGCTACCACAATGGGGCCTGAGATCATAAATTCCACCAGGTCGTCATAGAATGGACGGCCAACATGAACTTCATAGAAGCGCTGAGCCTCTCCTCGGGTAAGGTGCAGCATTTTCAAGGCGGTAATTTTAAATTCGGCCTCTGAAATTTTATTCAGAATAGGTCCAATGTACCCCTTGGTCACAGCCAGGGGTTTAATAATTGTAAAGGTGTTTTGTCCTGCCATTGTTTAGTTGTTTTATTGATCCATATTAACAAATTAAAGCGAGCTTTGTTAATCCACCTTCAATATTTTTTATCTTTGTCTCCCTTTTAGAAAGAATTAAAATGCTGAACGATAGCAATAAAAGTATAATAAATGGTTGGTTACAGAATGCAGATAAAGTGGCAATTCTTACTCATACCAACCCGGATGGTGATGCCATTGGATCAAGTATTGCACTTGCACTTGCCCTGAGGAAAAAAGGCCTGGACGCCCAGGTAATTATTCCGGATGGCTTACCCGATTTCCTGAGGTGGCTCCCGGGTATTGAACTCTCAACAACTTTTGCTTACAAAAAGGAAAAAGCAAGCGAGATTGTTAAGAATGCTGATCTGATCTTTTGTCTCGACTTTAATGATCCCAAGCGGCTGAGTGGAGTGGAGGAGTTACTTGAGGCCTCCAGGGCAAAGAAAATACTCATCGATCACCACCAGGATCCGCTTTCTTTTACCGACCTGGCCATCACCGATACATCGCGTGGATCTGTGGGAGAGATGATTTACCTTTTTCTCACCGGGCTCTATGGCAGAGATATACTGGATAAGGATATTGCAAGCTGTCTCTATGTGGCCATAATGACCGACACCGGGAACTTTACATATGCCAGCAGCTACCCTGAAGTCTTTCATATTGCAGGAGATTTAGTGGAATGCGGTATTGATAAGGATGATATCTACAGCAAGGTCTATGATGCATTCTCAGAAGACCGGATGAGGCTTCAGGGATACTGCATGCAGGAGAAAATGGTGGTGCTTCCTCAATTCCATACAGCCTATATCAGCCTGACTGAGGATGAGTTGAAGAGATTTAACCATCGTAAGGGCGACACAGAGGGATTTGTGAATATTCCCTTTGGAATAAAGGGAATATTGTTTTCTGCTCTATTCATAGAAAAAAAGGACCTGATCCGGGTTTCCTTCAGGTCTCGGGGGAACTTTCCTGTGAACAAGGTTGCCTCCGAACACTTCAGGGGCGGCGGTCATACAAATGCTGCAGGGGGTGATTCATTTATTTCTATGGAAGAAACACTGGTTAAATTTGAATCCCTTCTCCCTGTTTATAAAAATCTTTTAACCAATGAGTAGGCTTGTACCTCTGCTCTTGGTGATTCTTATTCATGCTTGCGATCCACCCGTCCAAAAGCAAGAGTCTCTTGTAGAAGACCCATACCATGAGCAGTTCAT
>JAOZLK010000503.1 GCA_029934875.1 Bacteroidales bacterium
AGCTGATCAGGGACTATAGCGAGTAATCAGCATTGATATCCATCAGGACCAAAACAAAATCACTACCTCTGCCTTCTGCCCAGGGTTTGAATTGCGGAATATTTGTTACATCATACTCCCCGATTTTCACGGATTTCCCCGACCTGGGGTTAAACCAGAATGCTTTGACTTTTTGGGCATTAAAATTCGAAAGGTCCAGTTCAATGGCTCTTCCGGCCGGTGTGTAGGCAAGTAAAAAATCACTCTTACTTCCAAGTGCACACACTATATAATCCAGGTCATTCGGATTCTCACTTACAATAAGGGACTGGTTGTTGATCATTTTTTGCCATGGAAAGGAGACCAGCAGATCTTTCATATGCTTCATATGAGCTGATCCGGGCAGATGTATGGCTTCTGACCAGTCTGTACGCGCCTGGATCACGGCTTGTTGTCCGGCACTGTACATCTGCCAGATATCATTGCAACCATAGGTATAGCCTGCAGCACCTGTGAGCATGGTCCGGTAGGCAGACCTGCGCACATCTGCATCATCCAGCCAGGTGCCAGGATCCTCAGTCCAGAACCTGTTGGGAATATTCTCATACAAAGGTTCTCCGTTAATCACTGGTCTGACAGGAGTTAAAGCCCTGCTTTTGGCCACCAGCTCATAGATCTTAACATTCCTGTCGTGTCCCGACTGAAACATATCCAGATCCAGCCACTCTTCATTGAATAATAGTGCTGCAGTGGCTCCTCCCCCCATGGGATGGTAAGTGATCAGATGGCGTGTATCGGCTTTTCTGATTCCCCGGGCCATGGCGTTTATGATCTTATAATGCTGATCAGTTTCGGGTATGCGGTCACCACCAAGTATCCAGATAATATTGTTATTACCAGCGTATCTGCGACCCAGGGTCTCGCCGTATATTTCTGCATTTTCAGGAGTAAAAATTTCAGGACCCTCTCCCCATTTCTTATTGAATTTATCACCCCAGGTCGGGAGCAAGCCGATGTACAGTCCCAGATCACTTGCCTGCCTGACCACAAAATCCACATGACTGAAATACTTTTCGTTAATTTGTGCCGGGTCCTGGTTGATCAAAGGCAGGTCCCCGTTCCTGTTGGGAATAGTTAATCCGCTAAGCTCGGCTAAAATCACAGTTTGTATCACGGTAAAACCTTTTCCGGCACGATCCTTCAGATAAAGAGTCGTCTCCTCTTCATTGAGCCGGTGCAGCATTTCCCAGGCAGTCCCGCCAAGCCAGAAAAAAGGATCCTGATTTTCTGTAATAATATAATGTCCGTCATCACTGATTTTCAGCAAGGGGAGTTCCTGTGCCTGTGTTGTCATAACAAAGGATAACATAGTAAAACAGGCTAAAAGTATTTTCTTCATAATGTATATTTCAAATGTATACTAAATTCAACATTATATCTGAATTTTTATTCTCATCTGATTCCATATGTAATTCACGGTGTGTGATTTCCCTTCCTCGTTTTCCATGGCATCAGACCAGATCAATGTCATTTCCGTACCATCTTCGCTGATCCATTTCGGAGATAATTTTGGCTGGTATGTCCTGTTTTTCTCGTTGTCAACGATCCAGTAATCGGTATAAAAGAACTGTTCCCACGGACCAAATGGATCCTCCGAATACCAGAATCCCAGGCTTCCTGTCTCGGTATGCATCCATGCATCGTAATAATCTTTATCAGAATCAGACATTCCGTGCCCGGCATATGTCCCCCCATTAACCATAATATACAGACCCAGACCACCATTCCAGACTACCGACGGAAGCCATGAATACCATCCGAAATAATCTCCATTTCCACTTTTCTCAGGAAATTGATAAACGTAGCCCCGGTCCATTATATCACCCGACCATTGCGCTTGATCTTTATCATCGTATTTCGTAAAATAGTCCCATTCACTTCTGATGCCAAGCTTTTCCTTGTGTACCCTCGCCAATGTTAGTTTATGAGCATGTGCTCCTTCAGGTGAATAGACATACAGGTATTCATCTCCGGCGGCTGAGTTGTCTTGTCCCTGTTGTACAAAATCAACAAAAGAAAAAGGATAGGCAACCTGCTCTTTATGCGGCAGGCCGTTCTCCTCCAAAAAAAACATCTCTGATTGATCTACAACATTTCTCATACTGTCATTTACATCAAGAAACAGCTCATTCCCTTGTTGGTCAACCCGAAACCATGATTCTCCATTGTCAGCAGATTTCAATAATTTAATTCCCCTGAATGGTCCTGACCAGCTTCCCCAGGGTGTTTTAGAAATTACAGAATATATATTGTGATCAACCGAAGCAATCCCGTAACCAAACCAGCTCCCTTGTTCGCCACTGAAATCGGGATAATTTGGGATATCCTCTCGTTGAAAATCATTTGATTCCCCGCTTATCCTGAACAGGTGGTTATGAAAACCACCCAATGGATTTTCAAGCCTGAGCCAGTTTCCGTCACACATTGAAACAATCTGTGATCCGTCTTTTGCCCAGGTTATGCACCAGTTATCGCCTCCTGCACCCATCCGTTTGAGGGTTTCTTTTTGAAATTCTACTCCGACAGGGAGTTTTTTCTCAGCTCTGTTTTGTACCCCGGAACAAGCTGTCAGGATAAAAAGAGAGGAGAGAAAGGAGATAAAAAAAATACTCTTCATCTTTCTGTATTTTTTATCAGGTATTAATAATCCTGTACAAGAGTTTCTACCGGAATGCTTAACAAGTGATTTAATTGCCTGATCATTTTTAATGTTAATTTTCTTTTTTTCGATAAAATGTCAGAAACCCTGCTTTTATCACCAATAGCGGATACTAGATCCTTCGGTTTTAAATTTAACTCTTCCATCCTGACTGTGATGGCTTGAATAGGTGAGAGTTTTTCTATCGGGTAGTATTTTTCTTCATAATCCCAGACCAAAAGGGATACAAGCTCCAACTCATCATCTTGTGGCGATCCCTCCACACTGTCAATTAACTCATCAATTTTTTTTAGAGCTACCTTATATTCCTCTTCTGTCTTAATAACCCTTAAATCCATCTCTAGATGTTTTTTACATTCGTTATTCTGTCATATTCCTTGTGTGTTCCAATAAATCGAACAAAAGCCATCTGTTTTTTGTATCGAAAAACAATTATTAATCTGTATTTATTATGGCAAATATTAAATACAATTCTATTATTTCCAATGATATCAGCCGAAGGAAAGGTTTTTATTACCTGATTAGGATTTTCCCAATTGGCTTTTAAAACTATATTATACCAATTAACTAAATAGAGTTCGGCATCAGGGTATCTTTCCCAAAATTCCTTCAATGTTTTTTTGACAAGAACTCTCATTTAGTCAATCTTAGCCAAAGATAAGGGAAAGTTGCCAAATTGCAAACTTATTTAAGAAGTAGGCTCATTTAATATCTTCTCCATTAACCCAACTCCGGGCCGCTGATCAGGTATTGATTTTCGGTGATACGAGGGTAGGGGTTCTGCTTCAGGTACATTCTTTCGAATGGACGTTGTGAAATAATACCACATTCCTCAAGCCATTCTCTCTGATGAGCCAGGCTATTTCAGGATTGCTTTCATACAAACCCCTGATCAGTTCTGTTCTGTCTGCACTAAATATCCTTTTATCAAAGTCGCTTACTTCCTGAATATCCACAGACTTTAAATGATAAGTTTCAATGGGATCATTGAGCGAAAGCGCTGAACAGGGTAAACATACCTTCGAGCTGTCTGGTTGGAGGTTTTGAAACTGTAATGGAAGGTATATATAATGGAAGCTATTATAGAAGCCCGGCCTTATGGAAATCTGAAGAACGTGAACAGGAACTCTTGTTTTCAGATCCCTACCTGGAAA
>JAOZLK010000504.1 GCA_029934875.1 Bacteroidales bacterium
GTAGAAATCGAATCCCTCGAGCCTCATCATCACATCTCCCCCCTTTACAGTCTTGAACTGGACGGGCCTGTCCGATCCCAGAAGACTGACGCGCTCCACCTCCTTCACGGGGCTGAAGCTGATGGTAAATCCAGGAAGAGAAACAGGCTGATGGAAGGCCTTACCCAATTGACCGCTGTGATTCACCAGGCCAAACCACTCGTAATTACCATTTTTGTCCAGGCGGTGACTCATTTCCAGCAGTGGCGAGGCATCGGTGCTGAGTGCTGATTTGTAGCCAAGCAGGGTATGAATGGCCGCTTGCATCAGCGCGCTGTGACCATAGTGCCTGGTGTGGTTATAAAGAGAACCTATGGGAAAGGTGATCAGCGTCGATTTGCCCTTTCCGTAATCCATGGAGACCATCCCCGGAATATCGGTAACCTCAGTATAATAGCATTTTTCGGGCGGCCCTATCATGGCAGGAGGTATATAGCCAAGATTCATGCTTGCCCCCTCCCTGGCCTCACACAGGGCAATATCCTCCCAAATATAAACCAGGTCCAGGTAGCTGAGCACATCGGTACGAAGCAGGGATTTATCCTCCTCGAAGATTCTGAAATAAGTTCCCTGGGTTTTGGGAACCCTTTCAAATTCAGCTTCAACACCCAGGCTGTTTAACCTGAAGCGATCCAGGGGGGTCCCAATCTCATCGGCCGTGGAGGTAAATCCGGTGGCCAAAACCTTTCCTCCATCAGAAACGTAGTGATCCACAAGTTCGCAGGCCTCCTGGCTCATCCGTTCTATACCCGGCATGATGAGCAGCCTGTAGTCTGACAATGCCCTGGGCAGGTCATTATCAGTAATCCGCCAGTGCTCCATCACATCAAACTGGATGTGTTGTTCTGTAAGGAATTCAAAGAGGCCATTGTATTCTTTCCCCGAATGTCCATCGTGCAAAAGCAGCACATCGGCACTGGATTGTGTCCCCGTGAGCCAGGCCTCGTTTCTTTTGTGAAACTGAAATACCCGCCTGACATTTTCCAGGACCCAACGATCCTCCAGGTTATCCAGTCGCCCGATGCAGTAAAAATCAGGCCCTGCACCCTGCATAATATTCTGAGCAAGACGCTTTTCAGTAAAAAAGCGCGCATCGGCTGCATGCCTGGCAGGATAATCAATGAAATGAACAGCGGCATTACTAACCTGCATATTCTGCCACGATCCCAAAGCACTTTTCACATTATGGGATGCAGAGTATTCCCAGGCAGGACGGCTACTCCACAGATTGGAATGGGACTCCTTACGGTAAAGGTCAATCCCTGCATGGGTATAGGTACAGAGGGCAATGTGCTCCCCATAAGACTTAATGTGCTCACTGATCCTGTAGAACAGATCCTGGGCTGATTCCTCCCTGAATTGCCTGTATTTCCTGAATACCGGATCTGCATCGTCTTCCTCAAGCGGAAGATTCAGTCCCCCCGACCACAGCCTGAAAGCTTCGCGGTCGGCATCAGACTGATCAATCCCGTGGTAGGTCTGGCTGTAATCCCTGGTCTGATAACCTATCATATTGAAAAATACACCGTCCAGGGGAAAACGCTCCAGGGCTTCGCTGAGGATCTTAAAGGAGTAGTCCTGCTGATAACCACCATTCACACTGGTATGCACCTGCCCATTGTAGTTCACATTTTCTCCCCTGATACTTACATAAAGCCACTCGGGCTTCTTTTCAGCCATCTCCTCGTTAAGCTTGCTGAAATCGAAACGTCCCATTACACGGATTCCTGCACCATGCAATTCCCCGATAACTTCCTGAATAAGATCAAATTTCAAATTGGGATTCCTGTATTGGAACTCCAGGTCGGTATAGTAGTTGGCCACGATGCCACCCACATTAATGAGTACCGTATTGGCTCCAATATCCTGCAAGGATTTCACATACACATCGATGTCAAAATCCTTAGCATCAATCTCCCGAAGGTTGGTCTGTACCATGCGGTAGGGCTCATTCAACCACCAGTTCGCTTCCTGTGCCAGCATGGTCACAGTACAGAGAAAAAATGTAAGAGATATAAACAGACTTCTTATCATCATAATGGTTTTATATAATATGATTATTCAGGCATGCATATCTCCTGAAACACAAGGGTGGTCCACCTGCCTCTTGAAAAAGCAGTACCATCTCCTTCCGGGATTTCCCCCTTAGTATCCGAGTTGAATTCCACCTGGATCAAATCCCCCTTCTTTACCCTGATATTTCGCCAGGTCTGTCCGGAAGGCACGTAGTCCTTCTCCGTTGGGGGATTCTTAAAATCACAGAGGTAATTGTCACCCACCTTAAGCCTGTACCTCGATTCACCCTCGGTTTCAAGCAGGGTACTTAATGTAATATCATACTGGCCAGCCGGGTGTTCAAAGGTATAAGTGGCTGCAGCACTCTGTCCTTTATATTGAGCTGCATCTATGGCCAGTGCTTTTCTGGCTCCATCCTTATAGGCTGGTGCAAATCCTTCAAGGGCGATATTATCAAAATCTTCAAGGGCTTTCAACACAATGGCCTTTCCACAGGGTTTGCTCAACACAGGCACCTTGTTCCTTACCAGTACCACCCAGTCTTTATCGTGCTCTGAAGGAGCCTTCCCAATGTTCACAATTCCGCAACCTTCAACCTGCTTTACAGACCCATCCTGTAAGGCCCCGCCATTACGGGGATCAAACCACTTCACCTCGTAGCTGCCTAAACCCAGCTGCAAATCGGCTGTCCCTCCGGAAGGGATAAAAAGCAGGTAAACTTCCTGGGGAGAAGCAAAACAATAGCCCGTGGAAGAGATCCCGTCACTTGGCTCCATCCGCCAGAAGGGAATCTCATTGCTGTTGAAAAATTCGAGTGCATACCGGCACTGGTCCCAGAACAGATCCCTTGAACGCCAGTCCTGGCAAGAGAGATCTGAATGATCATGCTTATAACCGAAATACCACTCCAGTCCCCAGGCTCCGGCAGTAAATGCGCCCCACAAACCATTCTGCCTGGCCAGGTCATGATCCGGATTATCGCTATCAGGCAAAAGTGAGTGCTGTGCATCTCCCGGCTCATCCACAGCTATGGCCCACATTTTCCCGGCTTCCAGCGATGCCCTGCGCCACTTTAACACATCCGGGTGTACAAGGTCAAAATTTTCATGGTGCGTCTGAAGGGAAATACCGGTATAGGTACTCTCATGACCAAGGAGGTCGTTAAAGGGTGCCCCGTTATGAATCACCATATGATGGCGGTAAGGATCATGCTCATAAAAATAGCGAGCCATTGCAAGTCTTTGCTGCTTGAATTGCGGAGGTGTCCGGGAGTTTTTCATCCAGTCGCCGATCTCCTCTCCCATATTCCAGTTCAGGGCCAGGTGATGTCCAAAACGGGCAATTAGCTCACGATAATACAAGCTACGGTAAGCCCCCAATCCGCCACCGTCAAGTAAGCCCTGGTTTTCTGCCTCCTGGGTTTTAAAATGCAGAAAGAGTCCTATCTCCTGGGCATGCTCAAAAACCACTTCCCATTGGTCCAGTTTTGAAACATCCATCCTGTCGTAAGTATCATAATCAATATAGGGGAATACATTCTGGTCATCCCCTTTAATATTAAGGGTCAGGAAGGAAAAGGCATTCAGACCTTCCGAGGCCAGGTAATTCAATGCCCCTATCATCGCTTTCCCTTTTCCATCTTTCCACGTTGGATCTCCTTCCTTCCAATCCTTAAGGTGGGCATCCCAGGTTTTTACCAGCTCATCCTTGTATCCGTCATTGTGAAATGTTCCGTCAAAATCGGCATAGGACAGGAAATTCTCCGGTGCATCGGCACCACATTTCA
>JAOZLK010000505.1 GCA_029934875.1 Bacteroidales bacterium
ATTTCCTGTGGATCTCATTCTGGTAACGCTTGAGCCTTGAGGTTTTCCACTCGGCGGTCCCCATATTCGATGTGACAATTGATTTATTACTTCTTGCAAAGTTGATGGCCTGGGAGATGGCTTTTCGGCGCTCCAGTTTGTTCAGGCTGGTATATAGTGTATCGACATGCACGGGCTGGATTCTGATATCCCCGGGATCCTGCTCAATTTTTAGAGAGTCCGGAACATATCCCTTTGTGGAGATCAGGATATTCTTTGGTTTACCGATAAGGGACTTAGAGATGGCACTCTCGAATTTGTCCAATACCTGATCGAGGTCGATGGTCAGGGAATCGTCGAAATGCTTTAGCTGACTCAGGTTCATCATGGAGTATGAGTTCCTGAAAAGCGTTTCATCGCTCCGGTTCAGACCAAAGCCAGTCAACTCGATCACCATCTCCTGTTGATCGAATCGGTCTCTTCTTAAAGGATAGCTTTTAACATGCCGACTCTCCTTTTTTTGTTTTTGCATCTCAATATATGATTTTCCGTTGTAAAGCGTAAGGAGAAGGTGCTTTTCATCGGCCGACATTTTCATGTAGCCTGAGTCGGCCATGGTTACATTGATGTTGCCCTTGTTATCGGTATGGTCAAAAATAAGGATGTCTTTCAGTAGGCTTGTCTTGCTATCCTTGTCACCGATCCGGATGGAGTAGCCCTCCAGGTTGTTGTCAAAAACCCCTGGTTTTATGGTTAATTCAGGTCGTTGTTGCTGGATATCATACAGCAACGACCTCATTTTCAAGTTGGAGTAGGGCAGTACAATATTGGAGAAAAAGAAGGCTCCAATGGCAATGAATGCAGTGAGTATTATGACGGGAATCATGATCCGAACCAGTGATATTCCGGAGGACTTAAGAGCCAGTAGCTCCAGGTTCTCAGCCAGGTTTCCGAAGGTCATCAGGCTGGCCAGCAGCACAGCAAGGGGAATGGCCAGGGGGACCAGGGTGGCACTGGTATAAAGCAGGAACTCTGCTATAATATGAAATTCAAGTCCTTTGCCTATCAGGTCATCGATATATTTCCAGAGGAATTGCATCAAAAGGATGAATACCACGAAGAAAAAAGTGAGTATCAGTGGACCCACAAAGGACTTTATGATCAGAAGATGAAGTTTTTTCACACCGCTCCCAATTGGAACCTACAGATTGAACCTACAGATTGAACGAATACAAAGGTAACTTATTTTAGAAAAGTTCAGAGCACTGTGTACTGCGTACTACAATCCTATGGCTTGTTTGAGTGCTGAAATTTGGGAGTCCCAAAGGTCAATGGCATCCGATTTGTCTTCCTCTTCGGCAAAATCGGTGATAATCAAGGCAACATCCCTGGTAAGTTCGTCGGTGTGTATTTTGAATTCGAAGTAGCTCTCATCTTCCTCCTCCTCCCAGTGAAAACGAATGAATTTATTGTTCTTTTTCTGGACAACAGAGGCAACGCTTTCGCTGCCTTCCCAGATGAAGGTATAGAGTCCGTTTTTCAAATTCACATTATCGGCAAACCATTCTGAAAGTCCTTCCGGTGTGCTAATCCTGTTGAAAAGGATATTTGTCGAAGTGTTGAGGGTATACTCAAGCTCATATTTAGTTATCATAGGAAGGGCTTTATTAGGTTAGTACCTTACATGCAATATAAGAAAAATCTTCATATATCAAAAGACAGGCTTCCAGAGCAATACTCAGGAATTCAGTTAGGTAGAATGATTTTAAAAAGGCGAAAAATTATACTATGTCTTCGAAATTGATATATTTGCAGCTTCCAAATTCCCTAAACTATAAACAAACACGAGTACTATGAAAAAAAGCAACAAGGGTGTTGTTGTGGTGATCGCAAGTATTGCTGCCACAGGCGGCCTGCTCTTTGGTTTTGATACGGGGGTAATCTCCGGTGCCATTCCGTTTTTACAGGACTATTTCGAATTATCTGATTCACAGATTGAAACTGTTACCGCACTGGGACTGATTGGTGCTGTTGTTGGTGCCCTCGTTACGGGTCAGATTACAGACATTTTGGGACGGAAGAAGGTGATCCTGGCATCGGCCTTTATATTTGCTACCGGTGCTGTCTGGACCGGACTGGCACCTACAGTAAATCAACTGATGATTTCCCGTTTTTACCTTGGGCTGGCCATTGGTGTTTCATCCTTTGCTGTACCTCTCTATATCTCCGAGATATCTCCAACAAAGATAAGGGGAACCCTGGTATCCATGTTCCAGTTGCTTATTACCGTGGGTATTCTTGCCGCTTATCTGAGCGACAATGCCTTTGCAGATAATAATAACCTGGAATGCTGGCGCCCCATGCTTTGGGTCGGGGTAGTTCCTGCAGCTATACTTTTTATAGGAATGTTCTTCCTGCCTGAAACGCCGCGCTGGCTGATGAGTAAGGGACGTGAAGAAGAGAGCCGGAAAATACTGGAAAGAATCGAAGATGAAGAGTTCATCGAGGCCTCTATTGCTGCCATGAAATCTGATATCAACATAGATAAAAGCCAGGCAGGCTGGAGAGAACTCTTAAAGCCATGGCTTAGAAATGCACTGATTATTGCCGCTGGTATCATGTTCTTCCAGCAGTTTGTGGGAATCAATACCGTTATTTATTACAGTCCCAAAATCTTCCTGGCTGCAGGATTTCAGGGTGCTGAGGCTGCCATTGCAGCATCTGTGATTGTGGGCGTAGTAAACGTGCTTTTCACCATTATTTCGCTTTTCGTAATCGACCGCCTGGGCAGAAGGAAACTTTATTTTATTGGCCTGTCCGGCATTGCAGTTGCATTGGTATGCATGGGTCTTGGTTTCATGCTTCCCGGAGCTGGTAAATGGTTCCTGGTAGTCTCCATGCTGGTTTACATCGCATTCTTTGCCATAAGCCTGGGTCCACTGGGCTGGTTAATCATTACAGAAGTATTCCCGACCCGGGTACGTGGATTGGGTGCTTCCATCGGCTCCCTGTCAAACTGGGGCTTTAACACCCTTGTTGTTTGGACCTTCTATAAGATGGCCAGTGCCATCGGAAGTGCAAAAGATGTGGTGGTTCCCGAAGGACAGGATCTCTCAGATATTTGCCCCTCCTGTGTGGGCAGTGTATTCTGGATCTTTGCTGCCGTTGCCCTCATCGGGCTGGTCTGGGGTTATTTCTATATCCCCGAAACCAAAGGCGTCTCCCTTGAGAAAATCGAGGAGCACTGGCGGAAAGGTGGGAAGCCCAGACTGCTTAATAAGTAGAGGCTCCGCCTTATTTTAAACGCAGCTGAACTTTGTGCTGCGCACAGACTAAGGCCGCTTATTCCAATAAGCCGCAGCCAATAATGAAAATTGAAGGAGGGTGTATCTTGAAGATATACTCTCCTTTTTGGTTTCACGCCTTTTTGTTAAACCCGGTCGTTGCTTAACCGGACTTGCGAGCTCATGGAATAATTTCTGGAGTCCCTTTTCGCAAAAACAGAGAGTCACAGGGTAGTGACTTTTCATATTTATGTGACCTCCATGCTTATTAGCTCTTTCTTCTATCCGCGTGTAATAATCACGTAATCAATGATATATAAAATTTCAAAAAAGGAAGGGCGATAAATATAAACTCACAACATTAAGACTAAGTTACAAGGTTGTGACTTTCTGAAATCGTGAAAATGACTACTCCTTTTTTATCACTTGCGCAAATGTCTACAATTTACAAAACTGAGCAGGACTGGCTATTTGAGAAACTGCTGAGAAAGCTAAATGCAAACAGGCATTTACTTCTCACTGCTGACCAGGGCTGGGGAATACAGGAATATGTTAATGAGCTGGGATTTCAATTGGC
>JAOZLK010000506.1 GCA_029934875.1 Bacteroidales bacterium
ATGGTACAACAAGAGAGTAGATTAGCCGTAGCCGACAACAGCGGAGCCAAAACGGTTCTTGTGATCAGGGTGCTCGGTGGTACAAAAAAGCGCTACGCTTCCATTGGAGATAAAGTGGTGGTGACAGTAAAATCTGCCATGCCTTCAGGAGAAGTCAAAAAAGGAACCGTATCCAAGGCAGTGGTAGTAAGGACCAAAAAGGAGATTCGTCGCACCGATGGTTCATATATCCGTTTTGACGACAATGCCGTGGTGCTGCTGAATGCAGTGGATGAGATGAGGGGAACCCGAATCTTCGGTCCTGTTGCCAGGGAGCTCAGGGATGAGTATATGAAGATTGTTTCACTTGCTCCCGAGGTATTGTAAATTAGATAATCCAGACCGATGCAGAAGAAATTACATATTAAGAAAGGCGACCAGGTATTTGTCAATTCAGGTGAATACAAAGGACAAAAGGGCAGGGTACTGACCGTTGACCGGGATAAGAACCGAGCCATCGTCGAAGGTGTGAACATGGTTTCCAAACACACCAAACCCAATGCCAAAAGCCCCCAGGGTGGAATTACCAAGCAGGAAGCTCCTGTTCATATTTCCAACCTGAATCTGTTAGATCCTTCAACAGGTGAAGCTACCAGAATCGGCCGCAAGCTAAAGGATAATAAGTTAGTCAGATACTCAAAAAAATCAGGTGAGGAGATCAAGTAATGGCAAAGCAGTATATAACAACCTTAGAGAAAAAGTATACAGAGGAGATCGTTCCTGCGCTTATGAAGCAGTTCGGTTATACATCTGTAATGCAGGCACCCCGTCTTCAGAAGATTGTGATCAACAGTGGTGTTGGCCAGGCGATTGCTGACAAAAAGCTCATTGATGTAACCCAGGAAGAGGTGACTACTATTGCCGGACAGAAGGCAATTCAGACTTTCTCCACCAAGGACATCTCGAACTTTAAACTGCGCCAGGGCATGCCCATTGGTGTTAAAGTAACCCTTCGCAGGGAGCGGATGTACGAATTTCTGGAGCGTCTTATCAAAGTGGCTCTCCCAAGAATACGTGACTTCAAGGGTGTTGCTTCCAAGTTCGATGGACGTGGAAACTACACCATGGGGATCACCGAGCAAATCATCTTTCCCGAGATCGATATCGATAAGATCGCTAAGATCATGGGACTGGAGATCACCTTTGTTACCTCAGCCGGTACCGATGAAGAAGGTACAGCCCTGATGAAAGAGTTTGGTGTACCGTTTAGAAACGACAAAAAATAGAATAATGGCCAAAGAATCAATGATAGCTCGCGAAGTAAAGCGGCAAAAGCTTGTTGAGAAATACGCTGAGAAAAGAGCGAAACTTAAAGCTGAAGGTGATTACGTGGGACTGAGCAGATTGCCCAGGAACTCAAATCCCATCAGGATGCACAACCGTTGTTTGCTGACCGGTCGCCCCAAGGGTTACATGCGTCAGTTCGGCGTCAGCAGGATTACTTTCCGCGAGATGGCCTCTCAGGGTCTGATTCCCGGAATTAAGAAAGCCAGCTGGTAGACAGGATGTAGTACTTAGTGCTCAGTGCACAGTAAGAAGTGCTCAGTGCACAGTGCGAAGAAAGAAAATAGATTATATAAAGAGATAGAAAAATGACAGATCCGATTGCAGATTATCTGACCCGAATTCGAAACGCCGTATTGGCCAAACACAAAGTGGTGGAAATTCCTGCGTCTAATATTAAGAAGGACATGACCCGCATCCTCTTCGAGAAGGGGTACATCCTGAACTACAAATTTGAGGAGGAAGGTCCTCAGGGAAGCATTAAAATTGCCCTGAAGTACAATCCCCAAACCAAATTGAATGCTATCAAATCGCTTAAGCGCATCTCTAAGCCTGGATTGCGGAAGTATGTCGACAAAGACCATCTTCCAAGGGTTCTGAACGGGCTTGGTGTAGCTTTGCTTTCCACATCCCAGGGTGTGATGACCGATAAGGAAGCCCGCAGCCTGAATATTGGCGGAGAGGTTTTATGTTATGTATATTAATTGATTAAGGAGAATAACTCATGTCAAGGATAGGAATTTTACCCGTCGACATCCCGGCCGGTGTAAGCATCGAAGTGGACAAGGACAACCTGGTGACTGTTAAAGGTCCCAAGGGCGAACTTACACAGCAGGTTGACAAGGTCATAAGCCTCAAGGTTGAGGAAAAGCAGGTGAGCCTTTCAAGGGGCACCGAGGATAAGGATCATAAAGCCAAGCACGGACTCTATCGTTCATTGTTGAACAATATGGTGGCTGGTGTTTCCCAGGGATTTACCATTCGGCAGGAGCTGGTTGGTGTTGGATATCGTGCAGAGGTTAAGAATGGTAACACCCTTGAGCTTGCTCTTGGATACTCCCACGACATTTTTTTTAGGATGCCGGCTGAAGTTAAAGTGGAAGCCAAATCTGAGCGTCGTTCAAACCCGGTAATCACCCTGACCAGCATCGATAAGCAGCTGATCGGACAGGTGGCTGCCAAGATTCGCTCCTTCCGCCCACCAGAGCCCTACAAGGGAAAAGGTGTCAAGTTTGTTGGCGAGCAACTGCGCAGAAAAGCTGGTAAATCAGCCTCAGTTAAATAAGTACTCAGTGCACAGTGCACAGTGCACAGTTCACAGTGCTCAGTGCTCAGTGCTCAGGAAGAAAAAGAAAAGAAAAGAATAAATAATAGATAAAGAACGTTAAAAATGTCATTAACGAAACAAGAAAGAAGGCAGAGAATCAAGTACAGGATTCGTAAAAGGCTATCCGGTAACGGAGAGCGTCCTCGGATGACAGTATACAGGAGCAATAAGCAGATTTATGTTCAGCTTGTTGATGACCTTACCGGCAAAACACTTGGAGCTGCTTCCTCGAAAGAGAAGGAGATTGCTACGCAGAAAGTAAATAAGATCGACCAGGCCAAACTGGTTGGCAAGCAGATTGCAAAGGTTGCCAAAGAGAAAGGAATTGATACAGTCGTATTCGACCGAAACGGCTATTTATACCATGGTAGAGTGAAGAATCTTGCAGAAGCTGCCAGGGAAAGCGGACTTAAATTGTAAAGAAAGATATGTCAACAGGTATCAGAAAAGTTAAGACGAGTGACCTCGAGTTAAAAGACCGCCTGGTAAGCATCCAGCGTGTAACCAAGGTGACCAAAGGGGGACGTACCTTCAGCTTCTCAGCCATTGTAGTGGTGGGAAATGAAGATGGAATAGTTGGACATGGACTTGGTAAAGCCAATGAAGTAACAACCGCCATCGCCAAAGGAGTGGAAGATGCAAAAAAGAACCTGATCAAGGTGCCCATTCATAAAGGAACCATTCCCCACGAGCAGTATGGTAAATACGGTGGAGCCAAGGTTTTCATTAAGCCTGCTTCAGGTGGTACTGGTGTAAAGGCTGGTGGTGCGATGCGTGCAGTACTGGAGAGTGTTGGAGTGAAGGATGTACTTGCAAAAAGTAAAGGTTCTTCCAACCCGCATAACCTGGTAAAGGCCACTTTCGATGCCCTGCTCGAATTGAGGGATGCCAAAGCTGTAGCTCAGCAGAGGATGGTTTCTCTGAACAAAGTATTTAACGGATAATTCAATCATACGATGGGAAAAATCAAAATCACCCAGGTAAAGAGTGCCATTAAGAGGCCTTTCAAACAGAAGCGTACACTGATCGCACTGGGTATTAAAAAGCTTAATCAGACTGTTGAGCTGGAAGCCACACCCCAGATTCTTGGAATGGTTTCCAAGATTTCACATCTCCTGAAAGTTGAAGAAGTAAAATAGTTAGAAAAAAGATATATAAAATGGATTTAAGCAACTTAAAACCGGCAA
>JAOZLK010000507.1 GCA_029934875.1 Bacteroidales bacterium
TTATTTTCATCTGATGCATTATGTGCTTCAATTTCAAATGTATTCCCATTGCTTAACTCGATTGCAACATGCTCGAAGAGGGGACTCCCGATTGAATACACAGCTTCTCCCGGAGTAACAGGGTAAAAACCCATGGAAGAGAATACGACAAAAGCGGTCATCCCACCCCCGTCTTCATCTCCCGGCACCCCCATCAGGTCGTTGCGGAACCATTCTTTGAGCAACAGGCGAATGCACTTTTGTGTTTTCCAGGGCTGACCTGCATAGTTGTACAAATAGGGAACGTGCAGGGAGGGTTCATTGGCCATGGAGAACTGGCCCACATTTCCTGTATGGTCGGGCAATTGAGCATAAAAGGCATATTTACTGCGACCAAGGGGCTCATTAAACATGGCATCCAGGTTATTCACAAAAGCTTCATTTCCACCCATCAGGTCAATCAGATCGGGAATATTGTGCTGCACATCCCAGCGGTACACCCAACCATTGTTCTCATCATAGTAGGCCCTTGCCCCCATGCCGCCTCCAAACACATAGTCAAAGGGCTCAATAAAAGCCCCGCGATCGTCCTTTGGATGAAAGAAACTAGTTTTTTTGTTGAACAGGTTCCGGTAATTAAAGGAGGCCTTCCTAAAATAATCGGCCTCAGCAGTTCTGCCCAACTCTTTAGCGATTTGAGATAAGCACCACTGATCGTATGCCGTTCCAAGGGTGACGGCCACAGGCTGGCGGCGTTCAAAAACATGCACCTCTGGAACAGTTTCGGCCTGCCCCTCTCGTAATGCAGGGAAATAGCCATGCTCCACGTAAAACCTGTCCAACTCACCCGCAGGCATACCCGACCAGGGAGCAAGCGTTTTTTCAGTTATTGCAGCCTTGGATGCCAGGTAGGCCTTCTCAAGGTCAAAATTTGTGAGACCTTTCATATGCGCATCCAGCACAGTGGCTACCCCATGATTGGAATTCATTCCGCGACTGTCGCCGGTAATCTTAGGAAAAGTGGGCATCCAGGGATCTTCCATTTGTTCTGTCATCAGAACAAAAGAATTCAGAATATCTTCTTCCATTTCTGCATCAATCAGGATGCGCAGGGGGTGGTGCGCCCGGTATGAGTCCCAGATCCAGTCGTCGGTATAAAAGTTCCGGCCCTGATCTTCATGAACCGATTTATCGAAGGGACTCCAATAACGGCCATCTTCCGAAATACAGATCTGCCGTTCATAGGTACGGTAAAAGGAAGTGTAAAACACATACTTATCATCTTCTGTTCCACCGGCTACTTTAATCTTTCCAAGCGCTTCGTTCCAGATATCACGCCCGACAGCCTGTAGCTGGGCCACTGTTTTCCCGGCCACCTCACGCTCCATATTTTTTTGCGCCTGGGCGGCATCTATAAAGGACACCCCATATTTGACACCAAGCGCATCAGTCCCCAGGGGATATTCCAAAACAAGGCAGGCATCCTGGCCTTCAGCAGCATTTGATTCGCTTAAAGCACCATCGTTTAAAGCACTTACAAGCTTGGGACTAAGTTCAGGAAGCAGGTACAGATAAACCCGGGTGTCATTCCCGAGCTCCTGGTATCCGCTGATGGCAGTGCCATCCCAGCTTAAGGCTCCTCTGGCTGAATTCAGAACCAGGTAAGCCGGAGCTTCCTGTTCAAATACAAAATCATAGGCAGCTGATTGATGTGACAGTCCAAAATCCACCTCAATTTGCTGATCATCCAGGTAAACAGCATAGGAATAGGGCGTGATCTTTTCCTGGTCATAGCTATAATCCATAACCGGTATTAATTCATTCTCATTTCCCTGAAAAGGGCTCAGGTTGAAGGCAGAACTTCCCCGGTGACTGGTAAGGATCAAGGGTAATCCATGCAATTTTCTCCCGGTGAAATCGCCTCGCTGTGGAACAAGCCTCAAAATGGAGTTGGGCAGGTGAACAGTAGGAAATGTAGGCACAAGTAAATGGCTGATGTTCCCCATGTAGGGATTGACATAGTCAACCGGCTGAATTGCAGCAGAACTGGTTTTCTCCTCCGGGGTGGAACAGCTAAATGCAATGATTCCGCTCAGGCCTAGGGCAATCTTTAAAAAATTATTCATAAGGTCAGGGATTTCCTAATTATATTGAGTCAATTATTGTATGCATTTTATTCAAAAATAAAAATGAATCCTTAACAGAAGCTTAATTAAATATTAACCCAAATAAGAAGAATGTATATTTACCCTCTTTATCAGAATTTTCACAGATAGAATGAAGGTTTATTTATGATCAGGAATAGAAAAATTAATATCCTGGGTGCTGTTGAAAGGGTTGGGAACGCCCTGCCCCATCCGGCCGCACTATTCGGAATTTTCGGACTGATCACCCTGCTTTTTTCTTTCATTGGCTACCATCTTCACTGGGAAGGGATTAATCCGGGTACCGGTGAAAGCATCAAAATAGTAAACCTCATTTCCAGGGATGGCCTGCACAGGATTCTCCTTGAAATGGTTGATAATTACACCGGCTTTGCTCCACTGGGAATTGTGATGGTTGCCATGCTGGGCATCGGAATTGCCGAAAGCAGCGGACTCATCAAGTCTGCCATAAATCTTTTGCTGATCAAAGCGCCTCCCAGCTCCATAACCTTTTTAATTGTCTTCACAGGCATCCTCTCCAATGTAGCTTCTGACCTGGGATATATACTGATCATCCCCCTGGCAGGAATCATTTTTCATTCCCTGGGCAGGCATCCCATTGCCGGCATGGCTGCGGCCTTTGCCGGTGTTAGTGGTGGGTTCAGTGCAAATTTATTGATCGGAACGATAGACCCCCTGCTTGCCGGCTTATCCACCGAGGCTGCTAATATTGTAGATCCTGATTACTATGTATTGCCCACAGCCAATTATTACTTCATGGCTGCATCAACCCTTGTCATCTCATTTGCAGGAACCTGGGTTACCAAAGCCGTTGTTGAACCAAGGCTTGGAAAATACACGGGCAATGTTGAACAGGAGGAAATCTCAACTTTAAGCCCGGAAGAAAGAAAAGGACTAAAATGGGCGGGACTGGTGCTTCTGCTATTTACAGCCCTGATTGCAGCTGGCCTGATTCCTGACAATGGCCTCCTTCGTGGTCCGGACAATACCATCCTCCATTCTCCTGTGCTAAAGGGCTTTATTGCGGTTTTATTCATTGTGGCAAGTAGCTGCGGAATCGTGTATGGCTATGTAAGTGGCACTTTCAAAAAGCACCAGGATGTGATCAGCGGCATGAACAGCAGCTTCAAAGGTTTGATAGCCTTCCTTGTCCTGGTCTTTTTTGCTGCCCAGTTTGTGGCCTGGTTCAAATGGAGCAACCTGGGTATTATGATTGCTGTGAAGGGAGCCGCCTTCCTTCAAAGTGCCGATCTCGGTCTCATTCCCCTGGTCATCCTCTTCATCATTATCTCGGGCATCATCAATATGTTCATGGGAAGCGCTTCGGCCAAATGGGCCCTTATGGGACCTGTGTTTATTCCCATGTTTATGCTGCTGGGATACACACCCGAGTTATCCCAGGCTGTTTATCGCATCGGTGATAGCATTACCAACCTGATCTCACCCATGATGAGTTTTTTCGCCCTGATCATCGTCTACTTCGAAAAATATGATTCAAAATCGGGTATAGGATCTTTGATGGCCACCATGCTGCCCTACTCGCTTGCCTTCTTTGTTGCCTGGACACTGCTGATGATCATCTGGATCTTATTTGGCCTGCCTCTCGGACCCGGAGCCGGCTTGTATTACCCTGGATAGATCCTGGTTTTAATCAAAAAATAAATTCGGCTAATATTTATGATCTATGGACCT
>JAOZLK010000508.1 GCA_029934875.1 Bacteroidales bacterium
GGATATTTGGAGAGTTCAACTCCCAGAATCAGAATATCATCGATTTGTTCCTGACCAGCCCTCCATATCTCATGTTCCTCTCTCAGAATGGATTTTTGTTCTTCCAGGGGCTTGTGACAAATTTCTTTGAGCAACTTTTTGAATCTTACTGATTTGAAAGTTTTCCTTTCTAAACCTCCTATCTGGTCAACATATCCGTCAGTGAACAGATAGATAATGTCATTTTCCTTAAATGGAACCTCTTTGTTGCTAAAAGACACCTTTTCCTCCTCATAGATACCAATGGGCATCCGGTCGCCTTTAATTACATTGAGTTCGCCCTCACTGATCAGGTACATTGGTCGAAATGCACCTGAGAATTGTATCATGCTGTGCTTAAAATCGACCAGACACAAAGCCATTTCCATACCCTCCCTGGCCTCGTCCCTTTGCCCGGTCTGACCAAGCGCTTCTATAATATGCTCACGAAGTTCATTTAATATATCATTGGCTCGCGGAGTATCCGAATTGTTTACTATTTCATTCAGAAAGTTTATCCCCAGTATGCTCATGAAGGCTCCGGGCACTCCATGTCCTGTGCAATCGGCCACTGCAATGATCAAGCTGTCGCTTTTATTTGATACCCAGTAGTAATCGCCACTTACGATATCCTTAGGTTTATTCAGGACGAAATGGGACGACATTAATTTGTTCAGTTTCTCCGAAGGAAGCATTAAGGCTTTTTGAATCCGGCTTGCATAATGTATGCTATCGGTAATATTCATTCTTTGTTGCTCAATCTTCCGTGTCCGCTCCATTACTTTCTGCTCAAGATTCTCTTTGGCATCTTCCAGGTAATTGATCAGATCTCTATTCTGGATTTTCAGGTTATAAACCTCCATAGCACTATCTATGAGTAGTTTCAGATCCTCCCTGTTCCAGGGTTTGGTCACAAACCTGAATATGTTCCCCTTGTTGATGGCCTCGATGATGTCATCCTTATCACTGGTTCCGGTCATAATCATCCGCATGCAATCGGGATAAAGGATCAGAATCTTTTCCAGGAATTCAATCCCGCTCATATCCGGTATTCGCTGATCAGTAATCACCAGTTGAATGGTTGTTTGCTCCATAATCTCCAATCCTGCCAAACCCGAGCTTGCAGTATAGATGTGATAATCTTCACTGAATGAAGATTTAAAACTGATCAGGTTTTGCTCTGCTTCGTCGATGTAAAGTATCGAGTATATGGGATTGGTAATAGTCAACGATCAAGTTTTTTTTGGTCAGGTTCGTCTCCGATAAAATTACTCAATACATTCCTATTATCATTCCATCTTCCGGTGTATTTACATAAGCCAGTAAAAACTCAGCAACAAGCATCGCAATCGCTTTAAAAACAATAAGCTCCCTGGCGGGAGATAGAATAATTGACTCAAAACCAAGGGTCCAATTCATGCTCCAGTAATACTAAATACTACTTAATGAACTTTGCGTGCAGGTTTTCGGTCTTCACAATATAAACTCCGGATGCATAATTACTTATGTCAAATTTGTGCTCAACCCCCTTAAGGAAAATCTCATCCATAAGCTTTCCGGCACTATTATAAATGGAAACCTTGCCCTTTTCATGTGACAAAATCACATTCAATTCATTTATTGCGGGATTCGGAAATAGTTCCAGGGTATTCACCTGGCGCTCTTCTATTCCTGTCGGATCAGTCACCAACACCTCAAAGACACCCACGATCTTGCTATCATCCCTGGCCATGGCCTGCACGCTTACATTGCCTTTCTCCACGCCTGTAAGCAACCCAGTTTCATCGATGCTAGCTGATCCTGTTCCGGGTATTACCATCCAGTTCACATTTTTAAGGCTTGCATTGCCGGGTTCAACAGCCGCATTCAACTGAATGCTTTCATCCTTTGCAACCCTGGATTCACCAGAGACCGTGATAAGTTCAACAGGGATATAGCCAGGTGTCAATCGCTCCAGATCATTAATATTGATCAGTTCCACACTATCGATTGCTACTACCGGATCATGGTGACCGAGCATAAACATGAACTGCTCATTACTTCCCTCCACCAAATTGGAAAATTTCACATCAAAAAGATACCTTGTTTTAGTTGTGGGGCTGTCAAAGGTCCAGTCTGATTCTCCTTCTAAGGCATATTCATGGGTGGATTCTCCTAATCTTTCATAACCAACGGCATCTCTTGCGTCCTCAAAATCCACATTAAAGGTGCTTGATTCATCGGCAGTAAGCACAAAGCTAAATGCATACATATCGGTGGTATTGAGACCCCATCCACCCTCCTGTTGAAGCCTGAACTCCCAAATGTATTCTGTCGCCTCGGGATCGATCATACAGACGCCATCAACGACAGACGTATTAGCCGGGGAAATCCATTCCGAGGGGGTATTGTTTTCTTCCACATCGTCAAAATATCCGTTCCGGATCAGGTTAATTTCACCCCTGGTGACAATCTGATTCGAGATGTTCACCACTGTGCTGGCCTCCACATTTGATCCATCCCTTGAAGCTGCAATAACTGTCACATCTCCATCAAATATCCCGGTAAGCACTCCGTTTTCATCCACGCTGGCTTTACCTGTACCATCTACAACACTCCAGGATATACTTTTGTCGGCGGCATCTTCGGGAAGAATTTCAGCCTCAATTTGGAGGGTTCCATTGTTCTCTGTAATATCTCCACCTGTAAGTGTGATATCTTCAATATAGGTGCCGGGTGGTAATTGATAGGTACGTACATAATCGATATACCAGTGAATTGGTTTTTCAACCTGCTCATCCCAGTTTCCGGCCCAGGAAGCATCCGTAACTTCCATAGTCAGTTTAATATATTCTTCTACCTGACTTACACCACCCGCTGAGGTTCTCCAGGTCTCTACATCATCAATGTAAAAGACATATTCAGTGGGTGTCCACCACAAACCAAATTTATGATAGGAATCATCATAAATATCAGACCTCGTTAATGACCTTCCCATACTTTGATGCTCGTCGCCATAGCCGTCCCAGTGAAGCGCATGGTTTATCTTTCCATCCATACCGTTAATTGTTTCAAAGATATCTATCTCAGTGCCGTCTTTGCCTTGATCTCCAACACTATTCTGATCGGGCATCAGCCAAAACGCAGCCCACCCTCCATGCATCTTTGGAGCTTTGCAACGCACCTCGAAGTAGCCAAATTTTTGATAGTAGATGGATTTCGTGCGAATTGCACCACATAATACGGAATCGTTCTCCTGGGTAACATCAAGTCTCAATTCACCAGAACCGGTGAGTTGATGGTTATCCGCTTCCCAATAACTTAAGCCCTGCCTTTTCCATTCAGGACATGGTGCCCATTTCGTTTCATCCAGTTGTGTCCCATCGAACTCATCGTTCCATACCATTACCAGGGAATCCGTTACCTGTGCACTTGCATTATTATTCAAAATCAGTGCAATTGCAAGAATAACTAACAGGCCATATCTCTTGTCAATAATTAAGCTTCTCATTTTATTCAAAATAATTATGCTCCGCAATATGGATTTATTTTTCTACTCAAAAGCCTTTTTCCAATCGTAGATAGTAGATTTGGGAATTCCGCATGCTTTATAGGCCGCAAATTGCTAACTAAATAATCTTACAAATTTTGCGGGATCTGCCTCGGCGAAATGGGCTTTGCTGGCTCCCATATTCATTCCGATCTTTATGCTGATGGCTTCCCTACTCAATTGCATTTTTTATTTTCTGGACCATTTTACTGGTGGCATGGATCCTTCTCGGTTTGCCGCTGGGACCTGACGCGGGCTTATATTATAATTCTATAGATCTTTTTTAGT
>JAOZLK010000509.1 GCA_029934875.1 Bacteroidales bacterium
AGCGGAGCGTGTTCAAGCCAGAGAAGAGAATGTCCCTTCCCGGAAACCCCAGGAAAGCAGGCTTGAAGAAAGGGTTGTTGAGGTTTTGGCGAAGCATAAGACACCCGGAGCAAAAGAGAATTCCCCTGTATTGGCCGCAGAGTTTAGCCAGGAGGAAGGGTCTTTTGCTGTTAATGCTCAATCCACCCTGCCTCTTAAGGAGAATATTGATGATACTAACAGGCTACCCTCCGTGGAGGATGAACCTGAGGAAGTTGAAGTTGAGCTTGAGCTTACTGAAGCTAATGAAAAAGATGAAGACCTGGCACTGGATGCAGGCGATGAGATAGGGGATGAGATCCAAATGGATTTTAATGAGACCAGGGACAGGGATCCCAGGTGGGTATTGGGGGCTGTGCTTTCACCACTCTATAGTTATCGTGATGCTCAACCCGAGGCAGTGGCAGGTACTTCCGGCCAGGAGTCGGGGACCGTAGCTTATGCTGCCGGGGTACAGGTGGGATACAGGGCCACCCGCAGGCTTGCCATTGAATCGGGTATTCTATTTAACAAAATGGGCATTTCCATCGGGGCTCCTGAGATCCATTTGTTTTCTAAAGACATGGTATACGCTGCTTCCGGGCCTGAGTCTGGCTGGGGACGAGTAATGGCAGTTACCAATACAGTGGGAAATATTGTGTCTAATTCGGGTGAGATTTATGTCAATAATTACCTTTTGAATGCAACAACAGATAATAATTTACCCGATCCGGTACTACCCCAGGCTGTTAATGCGGACCAGGGAATTAAACAGCACCTGGATTACCTTGAACTACCCTTCAACCTGCGTTATAACGTGTTGGACCGGGATTTCAAAATCCAGGTGCTGGGGGGGATTAGTACCAACTTTCTTGTTAATAATTACGTAACAATGGAATCGGGAGGCCTCAGTAAAGAAATTGGCTACCTGACCAACGTCCGGTCCGTAAATTATTCGGGAAATGCCGGCCTGGGTTTTGTGTATCATATTCTTGATCAACTCAGTCTGAGTGTGGAGCCCAGGTTTCGTTACTACCTGAATTCGGTTAATGATGCCACACTACCATCCACCCACCCCTATACCTTTGGAATATATACCGGGATAAACTATTTCTTTTAGTCCCTCTGCCAGAACTAATTTCCTTTTTTATTGTTTATTTTTGTGGCCTATGGACAGAAGGAAGAAGATCAGGAGGGGAATTTTTTTCATTGTTTTTACCGGATTAGGATTGTTGGCTGTTTTTGTGGCCAAATCCGCTTATTCGGGAGCAGATGAAAATGATCCTGTTACCACGGGGAACAGGGATTCATTTATCGTATATGGTGTTGAGGTGCCGGGAAAGGTGAAGTTTGCAGGAGAGCCGGTACCGCTGGATCTGTTTGACGTGAAGGAGTCGCTTGACAGGGAATTGCTTTCAAATACATATTTTCACTCACAAACCATTCGGCTTATCAAGCTGGCAAATCGTTATTTTCCTGTAATTGAACCGATCCTGAAGAAGAACCTGGTTCCTGATGACTTCAAATACCTGGCTGTTGCCGAGAGTGGATTATCACAGGCAGTTTCTCCTGCCCGGGCGGTGGGATTCTGGCAATTACTTAAAGCTACTGCCCAGGAGAACGGATTGGAAGTAGGAAAGGAAGTTGATGAGCGTTATCATGTTGCCAAATCAACCGAGGCTGCCTGCAAATATCTGATTTCTTCTTATCAGAAATATGGTAACTGGAGCATGACTGCTGCCTCCTATAATGCAGGCAGAAGGGGCATGAATGAACAGGTTGGGAGGCAGAAAAAGGAGAATTATTATGACCTCTTACTGAACGAAGAAACTGCAAGGTACCTTTACAGGGTGGTGGCTTTTAAACTGATATTTGAAAATCCCAAAGCCTATGGATTTAACATTCCGGAAAATGAGCTTTACCCGGAGATCCCCTCTCACACAGTTGTTGTGGATAGCACAGTGGCAAACTTCGCTGATTTTGCAGCGGAGCATGACACCAACTATAAGATTTTGAAATACCTTAATCCCTGGCTGAGAGATACAAGGCTTACCGTTGGAGCAGGGAAATCATATGAAATTGTCATTCCGGAGAAAGGGTATCGCCGGGCCGACGCCTGGGAGTTGCCGTGAGAAGCAAAAATCAGAAAATAGAGGTTCAGGGAGCCAGGGTACATAATCTGAAAAATATTGATGTATCCATTCCCAGGAACCAGTTGACTGTAATCACCGGCCTGAGTGGAAGCGGGAAATCTTCACTGGCCTTTGATACAATTTATGCCGAAGGTCAGCGACGTTATATTGAGACTCTCAATGCTTATGCCCGACAATTCCTGGGTAATATGGAGCGCCCCGATGTGGACAAGATCACCGGGCTGAGTCCTGTCATTTCCATAGAACAGAAGACGACCAATAAAAATCCCAGGTCGACCGTGGGGACCGTCACCGAAATCTATGATTTCCTTCGACTGCTTTATGCCAGGGTGGCCGACGCCTACTCTTATGTGACAGGCGAGAAAATGGTCAAATATAATGAAGAGCAAATTCTTGATCTGATCCTGGAGTCTTTCGAGGATAAGAAAATCTATCTTCTGGCCCCGGTGGTACGAGGGAGGAAGGGTCACTACAGGGAGCTGTTTGAGCAGATCCGGAAAAGTGGCTATATCTATGTGAGGATTGATGGTGAGATTAGCGAAATAGTACAGGGAATGAGGGTTGACCGCTATAAGGTCCACGATATTGAGGTGGTGGTTGACCGGCTGACTGCACGCGAGAAGGAAGGTCCAAGGATGAAGAAGTCCCTGTCAGCCGCCATGAGGCAGGGAAAGGGCGTAAGCATGGTTCTTGAAAAGGATGGTACGGAACCCCGTTTTTTCTCCAGCCAGCTGATGTGCCCCACCTCGGGCATATCTTACAATGAACCCGCCCCGCACAGCTTCTCTTTTAACTCCCCCCAGGGTGCATGTCCCCATTGTAACGGACTGGGAACGGTAAGTGATGTAGATATTTCAAAGATCATTCCGGATGATTCGAAAAGCATACGTAATGGGGCACTCGTTCCGCTGGGTCCTTATAGAAATGGGCTTATATTCTGGCAGTTGGAGGCAATTGCCACCCGATACAAGTTCACCCTCGACACTGCATTCAGTGAGATTCCTGAGAAGGCGGTGCACTGCATTCTTCATGGTTCAGACGAGCCGCTGAAATTGCAAAATACACCCCTTGGGGCGACATCTAATTATTTCCTGAGTTTTGAAGGGATTATCAATCATATACAAAATGGAGCCCTGGAGGAAAGAAGACGGGTTGAAAAGCAGCAGATCCGGCAGTACATCAGGAAGATCACCTGCCCCCAATGTAATGGTACCCGGCTGAAACCCGAGATGCTCTATTTCAAACTTAAGGATAAAAATATTGCTGAACTTACCTCGATGGATATCAGCGCACTTGCAATCTTCCTGGAAGATATAGAGCTTGAGTTGAGTGAGAGGCAGAATATCATTGCCAGGGATATTCTGAAAGAGATAAGGAGCAGGCTTGGATTTCTTCTGGATGTGGGCTTGAATTACCTCTCCCTAAACAGGAGTGCACGCTCACTCTCTGGTGGCGAAAGTCAGAGGATCAGGTTGGCCACACAGATTGGATCGAGGCTGGTGAATGTTCTGTATATCCTGGATGAACCCAGCATCGGTTTGCATCAAAGGGATAACAGGAAATTGATTGCTTCACTTCAGAGTCTCAGGGACCAGGGTAATTCTGTAATTGTTGTGGAGCATGACAGGGATATGATCCTATCGGCCGATTATGTTGTAGACCT
>JAOZLK010000510.1 GCA_029934875.1 Bacteroidales bacterium
AATTCGGGATCGGTAGGGTATTCCAGGATCTCATCGTCTTTCTTAAGAGAGGTGGTGAGAATGGGATTTCCCAGTTGCCTGACGATTTCAAGAATGATGTTGTTGTCGGGTACCCTGATTCCCACGGTTTTGTAGTTTTGCTTGATGGGTCTGGGGACCTGGTTGCTGGCTGTCAGGATGAAGGTGAAGGGGCCGGGCATGCAGGATTTCATCAACTTGAAAGTACGGTTGTCAACGTGCTTTGCGTAATCTGAAAGGTGACTCAGGTCTGAACAGATGAAAGAAAAGCGAGCCTTTTCAGGCTTAATGCCTTTGATGCGTGCCACTCGCTCCACAGCCCTTGCTTTAGTGATGTCACATCCCATTCCATAGACAGTGTCTGTGGGATAGATGATCACACCGCCATTGCGCAGCAGATTCACGATTTTGTCGATCTGCCGTTGGTCCGGATTCTTTTCATATAACTTAAGGAACATATCCTGCGCAATAATCGCCGTAAAAGTAGCATTATTGCTCAATAAATGCAGGCTAATTTGTATTTTGACAGCATGCACTTACCAATCATTGAACGAGAGCGGTACCAGATGAGGCCCTGGTGCCCTGAGGATGCCTCATCCCTGGTTCAACATGCCAATAATCCAAAGGTGGCCCGAAACCTGAGAGATGGTTTTCCTTATCCCTACACCATGGATGATGCACGACGATGGCTGGAAATGGTGGGGGAGAACCGGACGGACCTGATCCTGGCCATTGAAATTGATGGTAAGGCAGCAGGTGGAATTGGGATACATGCCGGCAAGGATGTTTACCGCTACAATGGTGAGATTGGATACTGGTTGTCTGAAGTTCATTGGGGCAGGGGAATCATGTCCGATGCAGTTGCTGCCCTGGTTGACCATGCCTTTTTACAAACCAGGTGGCTGCGCATTTTTGCCACGATCTTTCAACACAACAAGTCTTCCATGAGGGTATTGGAGAATTGTGGTTTTACCCTTGAGGCGATCCATAAACTTACGGTTATGAAGGAAGGTGAACTGCTTGATGAACACCTTTTTGCCCTGCGGAAAGAACAATGGAAAGTCAATAAATCCCGGACTTAGTCAGGTTTCGCAGCTTCGCCTGTATCAGGCCCCTTCCAGTAAGGAGTCTCCTCTTCTTCCTCATTTTCCTCCTCCTCGTCAAGAAGAGGGGAGCGTTCGGGCACCGGTCCCTGGTCGCGATAAAGGATGGCAAGGATAATGCCTGATACCGCCCCGGTAATATGGGCCTCGAAAGAGACCTCGTAGTCGAAGGGGAGCAGGCCCCACACCATTCCTCCGTACCAGAAGACCACCAGCAGGGAAATGGCCATCAGGGATCTCACCTTTCGTATCACTCCGCTGAGGAAAAGAAAGGTAGCCAGTCCGTAAATCAATCCTGATGCTCCGATATGGTAGGCCTCTCTTCCCACCGCCCACAACAGGATTCCCCCTATGAAATAGATCAGAAGCCAGATCCTGTATGCAATATCACGGTAAAAATAGAAAAGAGCAAGGCTCAGAAAAAAGGCAGGCAGGGAGTTATCCAGGAGGTGTTTCCAGTCACCGTGAATTGTTGGTGAAAAAAGGATTCCTTTCAGACCGCTGATTCTCCTGGGAAATACGCCACCCTCCACCAGGGAAAGCTCCATGGTAATTTCGAAGATCTTTACGGCCCAGATCACGAAAAGGAAGAAGACCGGGAAAACAAGGCTATAGATAAATCGTTTTTTCTCCGCACTCATAAAAACAAAGTTATCTTTTTTCTCTTTGTGCTATCTTTATGGGATAAAAGCTATTTAGATGACTGAAATATTACTAATCGTGATTCTGGCCCTGGTGCTGCTTAATATTATACTTGGGATAATAAGGAAAGTGAGTGTTGATGTAAAGCCGCAGATGAAGGAAGTAGAGACCTCCCTGGTGAGGTTTGAGGCCACGCTTGACCGGATGGAGAAAGCAATTCGGGACGAGTTTCAGCGAAACAGGAATGAGAGCAGCGAAAGGGCCAAAAGAAATCGTGAAGAGCAGGCTGCATCCATGAAGTCTTTTGAGGAAAAATTCACATCCGGTGTGAAGGATTTGCAGCTTACCATTGAAAAGAACCTCAGAAACATCAGGGAAGACAATGATAAGCAGCTGGGTGAGATGAGGAAGACAGTTGATGAAAAGCTGCAATCAACCCTGGAAAAGAGACTGGGAGAGTCCTTTAAACAGGTGAGTGAACGACTTGAACAGGTTCATAAGGGCCTGGGTGAAATGCAGACTCTTGCCATGGGTGTGGGCGATTTGAAAAAGGTCTTATCAAATGTAAAAACCCGTGGCGTACTCGGTGAGTACCAGCTTGGAAATATCCTGGAGCAGATTCTTACCGTCGAACAGTATGGCAAAAATGTGTCTACAAAGAAAGGGAGCCAGGCACATGTGGAATATGCAATTAAGATGCCCGGCATGAGTGCCAGTGAAGAGGTGTGGCTGCCTGTGGATTCAAAGTTCCCCATAGAGTCCTATGAAGTATTACTGGCTGCATATGACCAGGGGATTCCCGGACCCATCGAAGCTGCACAGAAGGTGCTCATCAAATCGGTGGAGGGCTTTGCCAAAGAGATCAGTGAGAAATATATCGATCCCCCACATACTACCGATTTCGGAATTATGTTCCTGCCTGTGGAGAGCCTTTATGCAGAGGTGCTTCGCCATCCCGGTCTGTTCGAGAATCTGCAAAGAAAATATAAGATTACTGTGACAGGTCCCACCACACTCTCGGCTTTGCTAAACAGCCTGCAGATGGGATTCAGAACGCTTGCTGTGCAAAAGCGAAGCAGTGAAGTATGGGATGTCCTGGGTGCAGTGAAGTCAGAGTTTGGAAAATTCTCAGAACATCTGGGCAGGGTTCAAAAACAACTGAATACTGCGTCAGGCACACTGGAAACCCTCAGGGTAACCCGTACGAACCAGATTGAACGTAAACTTAAATCAGTGGAGTCGCTGGATGGAGTGGAGTCAGGAAGAATTCTCGAAATTGCTTCGGAAGATGAGGAGGATGAAACAAATGATTAATTAAATGTTATTTTTTAGGAGGTTTGTACGGATGCATTAAATTTATCCATATATTTGGCCCATGTTTTAGAACTATGTTAAAAAACAGCTTACATATTCTTCTCGTCGTGCTCGTACTGGTGGTGATTCCAGGATTGATCTGAGGGTGGTGTAAAGCTGATAAATAATATCAAAAGCCATTCTCAGGAAAGAGGATGGCTTTTTTAATTATACAAGAGAAAGAAGCTTGAAATGAAGATAACTTATCGCAGTCATACCAGTACTATGGGCCGCAGAATGGCCGGTGCCAGGAGCCTCTGGCGTGCAAACGGAATGAAAGAGAGCCATTTTGGGAAACCTGTGATTGGGATCGCAAACTCATTTACCCAGTTTGTTCCAGGGCATACTCATTTGCATCATATTGGCCAGGAGGTAAAAGCGATATTTGAGGAAGCAGGATATTTTGCGGCGGAATTTAATACCATCGCCATTGATGATGGTATTGCCATGGGGCATGATGGCATGCTCTATTCCCTTCCTTCCAGGGACTTGATTGCCGACAGCATTGAATACATGGCCAATGCTCACAAGGTAGATGCACTCTTCTGTATCTCCAACTGTGACAAAATTACACCGGGAATGCAGATGGCCGCTTTGCGTCTGAATATACCGGTGATCTTTGTATCTGGTGGCCCCATGGAAGCAGGTCGGGATGGTGATGATGCCTATGATCTGGTTGATTCCATGGTGATGGCCGTTGACCCGG
>JAOZLK010000511.1 GCA_029934875.1 Bacteroidales bacterium
CGGTCGGATTATTCGCTCACAAAGTTCGCTCATGATTATGTGGGGGGGATTCAAAAGAAAATCAAGCCTGAGGCTGTGCCTCCAGGTCTTTCCTTTTGGCCTGCAAAAAGTGTAACATGGCAAATGGAATTTACTTAGCCTAATGTTAGGCAAAGTCAAACTAGTATCTGTAAATAATTAATGTTGGTTCTTTAAATTGTACATCCTCGCCATTTTGACCAGATTTAATGAAAATAGCCAGGTCAACTGTCTCCTTAGGCAGGTCATTAATAAAGTGTCTATAAGTTGTACTCCATTTTAAATCTGTTCCACGTGAGATTAGCATAGAATTCTCAATTATCATAGCATTGGTTTTGTCATAGAGATAAACAATACAGTCTCCTCCATCAGATGATCGGATAAATCCCCCAAATACATTGCTTCTGCAAAGGGTAATACCTTTTTTGTTGGAATATAATATCTTACAAAAGGACCTGCTGAGAATATTGTCGTACTAGACTTATACTCAGTATTTGTGGTTTTATTAAAGGATGAGGTCAAATTAAAATCTACTCCAAGTGCAAGATTATCAATAAGAAAGTATCCAGCTTTTGGTGCAAAATTCAATGAAAAGATTTTATTCTGATAATCATCATCATCGCCTGAATCATCTTTGCTTTTAGTTGTTGTATAACCAAGATCTGCTGACGTATAGCTTGAACCAGGCTGTGTAATATGAGTAAATCCCCCAATTAGAAATTTTCCTTTGCTAGTTTGGGCAGATAAATTAATGCAACTCAATGAAATGATTAGAAATGAGAAAAATAATGATTGCTTCTTCATGATTATTTTTTGAGGGTTTATAATTTATTGTTTGGGGAGAACGGTTCTGTTTAGTAATAATGGCAGGTAATATGGAATATCTCTTGTAAATAAGCCAGTATAAGCATTCCAGGGTGGATGATGACAGTATGTTCAACTTCATTGAATAGAAGTTGTAGTCAGTCTTATTATTTGATTACTTTTCCTCTGCCAATGAGAAAATATAGTAAGGCCCCAAGGAAAGGGACGAGGATGATCACTAACACCCACATTATTTTTTCATTTCCTTGAAACTGGTTCGTCAGTGCGCTAATAAGAGCCATTAACGGTATTAGTAGTGTAAATACAACAATTATGATTTGCCATATTCCAATTGCCAAAAATGTCATAATAGTGTTTGTTAGGGTTTATCAAAAGATACAATTTTTTCCAATATATACTTCCAGGCTTCATTTCCGTGTAAGCGTTTTTGAGTCAATACTTAACACTAGCGGCTCAATTTTAACTATATCTGGAATTCTACGCATATATAAGAAATCACTACATTTAATCTTTACTAGGTGGCAATGATTAAAAGTAATCGAAAGACAGTTAGCTTCATGTGGTTTTTGATTGGTGTTATGGCAATCCTGACCATAGCATTTATTATTACTTCACTCAAGCCAGATGCTGAGGTGCCAGAGATCCCCAGGCAGGCGGATTTTACCAAATGGACTGTTCACATAGACGCTTACAGCCTGGTAACTGGCAGAATCAAAGAACCAATCAATGTATGGAGTAACTCATCATTCGATGAGGATTGCACCATTGTTTATGAGCTTAATCATGATGATATAGTTATAATGTCAGAATGGGGCGGTCGTGCTGTAAAAATTCGTGATGTTTCGGGTCGTGAGGGTTGGGTTCCATATTACAATATTCAAGAGCTAAAACTAAGAAGCTATAATTGACCAGAGAGAATGAAAAAGACAATATTGTTATTGCTTGCTATCCTCACAATGTCCACAGTATTGGCGCAAACAAAAGTTTATAAGGGTACATCAACTTATAGCGGAGATGTTATTTGCAATGTAAATAACAACAAAGTTTACAAGAAGAACTCCAGCTATAGTGGAGATGTCACCTGTAATATTTCTGGCTCAAAAATTTACAAAGAGAATTCTTCTTATTCTGGAGATGTTCTCTATAATATTCAAGATGGTAAAGTATATAAAGCTACATCTACATATTCCGGAGACATTGTAATGACAATAAAAGATGGAAAAATATATAAAGGTACTTCAAGCTACAGTGGAGATGTCATTGCAACTATAAGAGATGGAAAAGTATACACTGGAAATTCCAGTTATAGTGGTGATATTGCTTTTACAATCGATGATTATGCAACAATCGAGGAGTTTGTAGCAATATGGCATACTGTTAAATATATTTACTAGTAAGCATTTTCGGACCCACCTGTCAAGCGCTTTGATTATGATCCAGTCCGGTTCTTGAAACGCTGACAGTGTTAAGCTTATCTTCAGATATTCAGCAGCAGGGTGTATCTGAAAATTACAATATTCACTCTGATCTATCTGCGATCAAGACCTCTTCCCCTTTCGGGTGGTAAATCCCAGCTTTCTATTCTTTTATAATTTTACGGGTCAAAAATGAATTCGAATTTTCTAATTGTAAAATGTAGACCCCTGTGCTTAATGCTGATATATCAACTACAGTAGCTTCATCTGACATTAAGGAAGCAACATTCCTTGAGTATAATAATCTCCCTGAAGGATCATATAATGAAATAATTATTTCCGAGCTAATATCTGCATTTGACTTCACGTAAAGCTTATTTTGTGTAGGATTCGGATAAACTATAATCATCTTATTATCAAATAGATCAGCAATTGAATTAGGGACAACAACTCCAAGCTGTTCAATCGTAACAGTTTGCGAAGTCACCTCCAATCCGGAAATGTTTAGGTTTGCATAACGTATATCCACACCGGTGTTTTCATCAAAAGTGACTGTTAATGTTGTGTCGTTGGCTTTAAATGCTGATAACCAATCAGAGTCTTCACTAACTGACCAATCTATATTTGATTTCACTTTGAAAGATTCAAAATCAGAATCAGAACTTACACTCAGACTATCAGGAGTGACCACAAGATGCGGAATTGCACCTGCTTGACTTAAGGTAACGACGGAATCAACTATATCTCCGCCTGTCCAACCAACAATTATGTCAGCATAGCGGTCTTCTACACTTAGGTTTTCCTCATAATAGATCACTAACAGTGTATCATTGAATATGGAGTCTGACAACCATTCAACCTCTTCAATAACTGTCCATTCAACATTTGATTTCACGATGTAAAGTGTGGAATCCGGGTCAGAACCGACATCCATACTATCCGGCGAAACATTCAAATAGATGCCATCCTGAGTAATTGTCACGGTTTCTTCCACTCCAGCCCCATAAGCTCTGATGTTGGCAGTACGGGGACTTGATGAGGTGTTGGTATCGTAACTAACACTGATAGTTGTTCCATCAGTGTTAGTGGCTGTTAGCCATGTTGCATTATCTTCCACACTCCAGCCCACATTTGAATTAACGTCAAAATTTGTGGAGCCCGAAGCTGAGCTTACACTCTTGCTGTTGGGACTTACGTCAAGAGTAGCAATGCCAGCTTGAGTTACCGTTACTGTTTCTTCCACTCCTGTCCCAAAAGCTCTGATGTTGGCAGTACGTGGACTTGATGAGGTGTTGGCATCGTAACTAACACTGATGGTTGTTCCATCAGTTTTTGTGGCTGTTAGCCATGTCGCATTATCTTCTACGCTCCATCCTACACTTGTGGTTACGGCAAAAGTGGTTGAACCTGAAGCTGAGCTTAGACTCTTGCTGTTGGGACTTACGTCAAGAGTAATGATGCCAGCTTGAGTTACCGTTACTGTTTCTTCCACTCCTGTCCCGTATGCTCTGATGTTGGCAGTACGTGGACTTGATGAGGTGTTGGCATCGTAACTAACAC
>JAOZLK010000064.1:0-3095 GCA_029934875.1 Bacteroidales bacterium
ATAAATAAATTCCTCTGCATTATTCCTACTGTCGGAAAACGGACTCATCAGGTACTGCAATCCTCCTCTGAAGTAAACCGAGTTAATCCTTAGCTCTGCCCCGGCCTTTAGATTATTCACCACCTGAAAGTCCTGGCGGATATTGCTATTCTCCTCCGAAAACGCATCATAATAATCATATGCAGTCAGCTCTGCAGAGGAGTAATCGGTATATTCATATGCAGCCGAAATTGTTGCTATTCTAAAAAGGAGTAGCGAAGCGTGGGCATAGTATTTCATGGGCGACTTTAATTTGTAGTCGTAAATACCACTGGGAGAATAAGCACTCCCGGAAGGAATCTCAGAACCTACATCCCAGGTGGAGAAAGTATCCGTAACTTTCTGATCGGTAAGCTGGTAGTAGGTTGGGATCTGGATAGCCCCACCTATCCTAAGCATATGAAAAGGTCTAACGATCATACCGAAGCGTGCATTGAAGCCCCATCCCCGGGTGCTATTATACTCACTGAAACTGAAAGAGTCAAAATTCTCAATCCGATTTCCCGGATCTGATTCGTAATGATATATATCTTCATAAAAGCGAACCGCCTGAAATCCCATATTGGCTCCTAAATAGAGAAAATTGCTAATATTTACAGCACCTGAAAAGGAGTACTCTCCAATGTAACCCCACTGTTCAACAAGCCTGTACTGGTCCTGCCCGTATCCACCGTAGGCTATGTCGTTCCAGTATTGCTGAGTGTTTTCATCAAAGGGAAGCAGGTAGGCGTCGTAAGCAACCTGCTCGTAAAAAGGATCCAGGTTATCAGGATCAATATTAGTTGGATCTGAATTGGCACGCCATGTAAAATCATCAAGCATGGTGCTGGTAGCCCCGGAGGCACCAATGATCGTCCTGTTATTAAAATTGGCCAGGGTATTGTAAGCCATTGAAAATGCGCCACCCACAAATCCACTTTTTCGCTTATTGTTGACTGCTGTTACAAAACCAAGACTCCCCACATCATACTTAAAACGGGAATCCTCGGCCACATTCCCCATATAGTTGGATCTTGTATTTACCAATTGGAAGGACTGCGTAAAGGATAATTCTGAACTACGGTAGAATCCCAATCCGGCTGGATTAGCCTGGGCGGCAGAGAGGTCACCTCCCAATGCCCCAATGGCACCGCCCTGGGCTGCATAACGTGCGGTTCCAAAAGGATTGTGCATGGAGAACCTGAGTGCCTGTGTCTCGTTCTGGGCCTTCATGGTAGCTATTGAGCATACCATTAGCAAGGCTATGATTAATTCTCGTCTCATGGCTTATTTATTTATTATTATTATTAGAAGTGCCCCCCGAGGGGGCTACTTAATGATAAGTCTATCGCCTTGAAGGAGATGAACCTCCTGAACTGCGGCTTGGTGCGCTTGAGCGACCAGAGCTACTCGAACGGCTGGAACTACTGCTACGGCTTGGAGCGCTGTAGGACCTGCTGCCACTGCTTCGGCTTGGAGCACTGTAGGACCTGCTGCCACTGCTTCGGCTTGGCGAACTGTAGGAGCTGCTGCTTCGGCTGGTACTGCTGCTGGGCCTGCTGTAAGAGCTGGAAGAATTGGAAGAGCTACTGGGCCGACTGTATGTTGCACTTGATCTGGTCGGCGTCGAACTTTTGGAAGTAGCTGAAGAACTCCGGTTATAGGTAGCTGTCGAACTGGTTCTTGGCTTATTATATGTCGGTGTGTAGTTACGACTTGTATTATCACCGGTCCTCTGTATTGTTGCTGCCGGCCTGGTGGTCCTTACCACATTAGATCTGGTACTTGTATTACTCCTTGTGGCTGAAACATTGGTCCGGGTGGCCGGAGAATTGGTCCGGGTGGCTGAAACATTGCTTCGACTTACTGTTGAATTGCTTCGGCTTGCCGAGGTGGCCGTATGTGTAGCTTTGGTAGCTGCCTGGTTAGTTGACACATTGGTACGTGAACCGCTTGTGCTTGATTGGGTATTTGTCCTTGACATTGTCTCTTTTGGGTCCAGAATCGTCGACCCGCTTGGACTTCCGGTGCTGCCTTCGGGCGACCTGGAGTATCCGTAAGAGCTGCGGCTATCCATTTTGCCATATGCATAGGGAGTGGGATAGTAATATCCTCCTCCATCATAATATCCATTCCAGTAGCCGTTGTTATAACCGCTCCAGTAGGAACCGCCATAATATCCGCCATAACCGCCATAATATCCGCCATAACCGCCATAACACCAGGGATCATAGTATCCGTAGCATCCCCCATAGCCGTAGGACATTCCAAATCCCCATCCGCCATAGCCATATCCCATACTCATTCCCCAACCGCCATAGCCGCCATAGCCACCATAGCCACCATAGCCACCATAACCACCATAACCACCATAATAGTTATTTGTATAATAGGGATCATAGTAATCCCAACCATAGTATTCATCGGAGAAACGCCTCAGGTTTGAGGAGTAATTGTATTCATTGGGATCACCATAGTAGTTATTGTTGTTAACAAGCACCGGAGCACTTTCCTGGCCATATTGAGATGCCTGAGCAGGATTTACATTTTCCTGGTACTGCTCAGTAACAACAGCTTCGCTACCCTGGGGGACATAAGTCTCACCCAACATTTCTGCTTCCTGCTGCATCTTATATACTTCATAATCGCTCAGGTATTCATCCTGGGAAGCCTGCGAACTGGCGTATACCTGTTCCTGAACCATGGGCTCAGCCACTATAACTGTTTGAGGAGCGGCCAGGGGCTGCTGAGCAGCCTCAGCCTCTTTGGCTGCCTTGTTCGGATTGTAATATACATCATCGTATTCAGCAGATGCTGTCTTCTTTGAAGAGCTACATGATGTTAGGACGATCGCGGTGCCTATGATGGCCAGTTGCAGAGTTTTCATGACATTTCCTCCCGGTTTGTGATACATCTTGTGAATTTACTTGAAAAGAAACAAAGTTCGTGCCAAAGATGACATACTATAGAACCCATGATCTACAATAAAATCAATAATCGCAAGGAAATAAGTTTTTACCAACCGGGAAGTGAAAGGTTCATCTTTTTCAAGGAGTGGTTGTAAAGAGGTTTGCGGT
>JAOZLK010000064.1:3195-12075 GCA_029934875.1 Bacteroidales bacterium
CCGGGAAGTGAAAGGTTCATCTTTTTCAAGGAGTGGTTGTAAAGAGGTTTGCGGTCTGGATTATAAGTTATACCCATTCTGGGATTATCATCCTGGGTATAAATCCATAGTTCCTCCTGACTCCATACAAGAATCTCATCTCGCGTATCTCCATATAGATCGGCCACATGATAACAGCTGGCAGGGTGTTCGTCGGCGGGAAATCTCACCGAAAGTTCTCCATATTTATCAACTAATCCCCCTGAAAGGGAATCAGCCGAGATCACAAAGAACTCTTCACCATCGCCTTTCCAGTTAACAGGTACACACCTGCTAACTCCATTGGAGGAAGTGAAAATCTGGCTCACTGCCCCCGTAGCATCAGTCATATGAACCAGTCCGTCGCTGCCCCATCCATTAGAGCTAATTACCTCAAGTCCTGGTGACTCCGTATCAAAATCAGCCACAGACAGGTATTCTGCGTGACCCAGGATATTCTGTTTTAAAACATGACCCTCAAAATCCACATACATCACCCCCCAATCACCGGCAGCATAAAGCAGACAGGGAGTTACGGTTTCTCCCTCCACAAGTTCAGAAACTGTAACACCATTGCAATGATCGCCAATAAACTGCCCTGAATTAAGGAGTAACTCACCCTCGTGGTCAAATACCAAATAGCCGGTGAGTATTTCATCTAATCCGTCCCCATCCATGTCGTAAACAAAAGGCAGAGATGCGTCGGCCAGCTCCCTTTCCCATAAAGGCTGGAGTTTCTCATCTATTACTAGCAGCGTTGACTCATTATCCGAAACAAGAATGCAGTTATCGCGACCTGTCCCCAGGAGGTCAGCAAATTGTAATGACCTGTATTCCTGAGAACCGGGGAGCTTAGACTTGCGAAGCAGTTTACCGCTTTTACCCTCCAGTAAATAGATTTGCCCGCGCGATGTGAAAATTACTTCGCGCTTTCCATCCCCATCCAGATCGTGAATCTGTACTGGAAGTTCTTCTCCCGCTTTCCGGCTTGTTATAAGAGTATCTCCATACTGCCAGATAATCTTTCCCTCCAGATTCATTGCGCTGATACAGTTGATCTTATCTCCGTTTATTGCTGATCTTATAAAGAGGATCTCCTTATTCCCATCCTGGGTTAAGTCTCCAATCCTGATATTCTGGTCACATCCAAAGGACCTGGTATCAAAACTTTTCCAACGATACATTTCAGGGTGCCTTTTCAAATGAATCTCTTCTCTCCTGGCTAACTGTCTCTTCTTCCTGCTCAACTGCCTGAGTTCTCCTTTCAACACCTTTACTTCCACCCTGTGAAACCGGGCTGGCATGTCTGAAATAAGTCCAATTTGACCCGGAGGTACCGCTATATTATCCTGAAACATCGAAATGGAGTCATTTATTACGGTGGAAATCGAATTACGCCTGATGGTTACCACGGCATGCATCTCTTCCCCCGGGGTCCATACAAACGGCCTGTCCTTCAGTATTCTTTCAAAGGGCCTCAGGGGTGTAACGGATTGACTGATATGTTTCAGTATAACTGTATTTCCTTCTGTTCCGAAAAAGTAGAATTCATTGGGATGCTGGTATCCGAAAACAACACCGCATTTATCAAATTTAGCCAGCGGGGTGAAGTCCACCTCAATTTTACAATCCTGCCACATGGAGTCCCCTGCAACAATAAGCGGGTGGGTCGTCAGACTAAGGGGTTCATTCTGACTATCCAGGTTGGTAAAGGTTTGCATCATGCTAATCCTGCCTGAATCTTCGATCACTTGCCAGGCCTCATTAAATCCCTCCTGCCTGAGCGAAGTGGCCACCCTCCACTGTCCGATCATTTTGTGGCCCTCTTCAAAATAAATTGCTTCGTTGACGCTCTTCGAAGGAGGCAGGCTGACGGCTTCCAGCTCACTAAAACCATCTGTAAAAACGGATGTTTGGATCACATTTCCAGAGCAGGAATAAAGTAAGAGAGGAATTAAGATGGACAGTAACCTTGTTCTCACAGAACTGGCAGTCTCATTAGTGGGTTAATTTTTGTAAATATACACTTAAATCATAGCTCTTCCCAATCTGGCTTCTTTAAAAGAATCTTTAATATATTTACAGGCGGAAGGAAAAACTGGAATGCGACTTAAACCGATTCTTATATTATTATTTTTGGGCCAATCTTTAATGGCCCAGAGGCCGTTTATCCTTTCTGATTTCACCTACCTGGAATCCATTAAGGATATTGAGATGCACTATCTCTACGACCCGGATTGCAGTATACAGCCGGCTTATCTGTTTTCAGGCATGATGGATCAAAGTTTCCGAAAGGTTGATTATGCCGATCCTGACCAGGCCCTGGTAAGTCCCGATCAGGAAGGCTGCATCTGGTACAGGTTCTATTTTCAAAACAGGTCCTCCAGGCAGTTCTCTTTCCATCTGCAGCCCAGCCTCTTTTCCGAGTTCAAAGAATTCAGGCTATTCCAGGAATTTGACAATGAATTAATTACGGTTCGAAAATCCGGGAATTCAATTTCTCCAAGAAACAAAGATGTAAATATTAATGGTTCGGATGATCTCCGTGTATATCTACCACCCGGAACGGGCGACACCCTTTATCTGCGTGTTTCCCTTTCTGAAGAATCAATTCTCTCGGATCTCACTTTCACCGTCTCCACACACAGCAGTGTAAACCGGAAAGACAGGTCAAAAAGACTGATATACGGAATATTTGTAGGCATAATGCTGATAATGATCCTCTACCACATCCCAATGTTTGTGCAGGGAAGGGAGAACAGCTACTTATTTTACATTCTTTATATTCTGGCTTTCCTTGTTTTCTTCATAAATAAGGAGGGATATATCTACGAACTTACTCCCAGGTTTACTTCAGCCCCCACTACAATTTTTTTAATGGAGATTTTCCTGCTGTTTTTCCTTCTCTTTGGAAGATCCTATCTGAACACCAGGCATACCCTCCAATCATGGGACACCATCCTGCTTCTTGCAGTATGGTTCACAGTGGGTGGATTAATCCTCAGCTTTACGATTCTTCTGCTTCAGGGCATGGGTGTACAGGTTCCCGTTTTTATCCAGCTGGGAGGATTGGCCATCACCATTGTGTCCTATATCGGGTCCCTTTTCCTGGCAATTGTACCGGCAATGATCCTTACAAGGGAGAGCTATCAACCTGCCCGCTACTTCCTCTTTGCCAACCTGTTTCTGATCCTGGGTGTCGTGGTAAACTATGCCCTTGAAGACTACTCCCTGGGCAAGCACAGCCTCGAACTGGGGGTTACCTTGCAGATACTCACCTTCTCCATTGGTTTGAGTGAGCGTATCAACCTCTTAAAGAAGAGCAAGGATGTGGCCCAGCGAAGGATCATAGATCAACTAAGGGAAAATGCTGGTCTGAAAGATAAGGTGAACCGCGAGCTTGAGGATAAGGTCAGGGAAAGAACACGAGAGATTCAGACCCAGAAAGAACACATCGAGAAACAGAATAAGGAGATTAAATACAGCTTTGACTACGCCAAGAAAATCCAGAACACGGTGCTACCGAGAAATGAAGTGTTTGATAACCTCTTTGCAGAACACTTTATATTCTTCAAGCCCAGGGATATTGTGAGCGGAGATTTCTACTGGATTTCCCAAAGCGGCTCAAGGATTATACTTACCGCAGCCGACTGCACCGGGCATGGCGTTCCGGGTTCACTTATGAGCATGCTTGGCATTACCATGCTACATGAGATTGTGAATGAGAAGAATGTGATGAACTCCGAGGAAATCCTGAACCAGTTGCGTCTTAGTATCGCCCGAACCCTGAAGCAGGAGGGTAAAATTGGCGAACAGAAAGATGGCATTGATATGGCCCTGATGATCTATGATACTGCAACCAGAACCCTTGAGTTCTCGGGAGCAAACAATCCTTTATACATTATTCGGAATGGCGAAATGTTGGAGTATAAAGGAAACAACATGCCTGTTGCCTATTATGAAAAGATGTCCGATTTTACCCGTTATACCATTGAAATGAAACAGGGTGACAGGGTATATATGTTCACAGATGGCTTTCCTGACCAGTTTGGTGGTCCCCAGGGTAAAAAATTCAAATACCGTCCCTTCAAGGACCTTCTTTTAGAGGTTAGTGAGAGACCAATGGAGGAACAACACCGAATACTGAGCCTGATTTTCGATGAATGGAAGGGAGACCTTAGTCAGATTGACGATGTTTTGGTCATTGGATTAAGGCTCTAGGGCTTTAGCTCTTCGCCTTTTTTTTCTTTCTTTGTAGCAAAAATAATCACTTCCGGATGCTCCGGAAAATCTTAAATTTAATAGTTTCCCAATGGCCAAAGTTTTAACCAGTAAAGAAGAGAATTATGCGCAGTGGTACAACGACCTGGTACTAAAATCCGGATTGGCCGAGAACTCGGCTGTAAGAGGTTGTATGGTTATCAAACCCTATGGATATGCCATCTGGGAGAAAATGAAGGATGAACTGGACCGAATGTTTAAAGAGACAGGGCATGAAAACGCATATTTCCCGCTTTTTATTCCAAAATCCTTTTTCAGTCGCGAAGCTCAGCATGTGGAAGGCTTTGCTAAGGAGTGTGCCGTAGTGACTCACTACCGCCTGAAAACAGATGAAGAGAACGGGGGGCTTATGGTAGATCCCGATGCCAAACTGGAGGAGGAATTAATTGTTCGCCCCACATCGGAAACCATAATCTGGAATACTTATAAAAACTGGGTCCAATCCTATCGCGACCTCCCCATTCTGATCAACCAGTGGGCCAATGTAGTGCGCTGGGAAATGCGTACCAGATTGTTCCTCAGAACTACCGAATTCCTGTGGCAGGAAGGACATACTGCTCACGCTACCAGCAAGGAAGCAGAGGAGGAAACCATACAGATGGCTAATATCTATGCAGAGTTCTCTGAGAAATTCCTGGGTATCCCCGTTGTGCTTGGAAACAAGACAGAGTCAGAGAAGTTTGCCGGAGCTGTGGAAACCTTAACCATCGAACAGTTGATGCAGGATGGCAAAGCCCTTCAGGGAGGCACCTCGCACTTCCTGGGACAGAACTTCGCAAAGGCATTTGACGTGCAATTCACAAATAAAGAGGGAAAACTTGACCATGTCTGGGCAACCTCATGGGGAATGACCACCCGGATGATCGGAGCACTGATTATGGCCCACTCAGATAATAACGGTCTGGTACTTCCTCCCATGGTTGCCCCTATCCAGGTTGTGATAGTGCCTATTTACAGGGGTAATGATCAATTTCCGGCCATAGCCGAGGTAGCCAACAGGATCAAGGACCAGCTGAAGGCTCTGGGTATCTCCGTAAAGTTTGATGACCGCGATACCCAGAAGCCAGGATGGAAATTTGCCGAGTATGAGTTGAAGGGGGTTCCTGTCAGACTGGCCCTGGGGCCAAGAGATATAGAGAACGAAAATGTGGAACTGGCCAGGAGAGATACCCTGGAGAAGAAGGTCCTGCCCCAGGAAGGAATCGCTGAGTACATCAAGTCCCTGCTGGATGAGATGCAGGAAAACATCTACAAAAAGGCCCTTGACTTCAGAAGTGAAAACACCCACCGTGTTGACACCTGGGATGAGCTTTTGGATGTACTGGAAAACAAGGGCGGATTTGCCCTGGCTCACTGGGATGGAACTATTGAATCGGAGAATAAAATTAAAGATACCAAAGCGACCATACGCTGTATCCCCCTGGATGGAGAGGAAGAAGATGGCAGATGCATTGTTAGCGGAAAGCCCTCCAGGAAACGCGTTATTATTGCAAAGGCATACTAATTACCAATAACCAATTACCAATAACCATCCAGATGAAGAAGCGTATATTAAAAAGCACATTACTCATCGCAACACTTTTGTTGGTTCAAAGCTGCGGTGAAAAAGAGAGTCTTCAGGAATTCTTTGCGGGGACCCTTCCCAACATCGAAATCCGAAATGGAGAGTCGGTCCGCTACATTGAACCCAAATCCCTTTTTATACGTATTTTGAATGACAAAGTCGAGGTGGAGGGGCAACTCTACCCCATTGAAAGGCTGCTGGAGGATGAAGAGAAAATTGTATTTGCAGCATACTTTCCCCTTGATCCTGAGGTGACTGTTTCTGGCATGACTTACCTGAAATCGGTGCAAAAGCTGGAACTGGACCTGGGCTCGCTGAACAGAATCATCACCCTCGAACAGTTTGACCGTATGATCAGTCGTAAGGCCTCTTCCTTTGTAGAAGTGGACCTCACAGCCGATATTTCACATCTTTCTGACAATCAGAAGGAAATGCTTCGCTTGCTTTTCAAAGTGGCCGACATTATGGAAGATATATACTGGGCACAGGTCTTTCCCGACAGGGATGCTGCCCAGGCTTCAATGGTCAACGAGGATCTTAGTCGCTTTTTTAAAATAAATTACGGGCCATGGGAAAGATTGAACGGGAACCTGCCCTACCTCCCCGATTATGGTGCAAAACCTGCAGGATCGGGTTACTATCCGGCGGATATGACCAGAGCAGAATTTGAAGCCATAGTGGATCCGGCCAAAACCAGCCTCTATACCATCATCAGGAGAAGCAAAGATGGAAACTTGCAGGTAATTCCCTACCACGAGGCCTGGGCTGACAAGGTAAAGGAAGCCTCTGTCCTCCTGAATGAGGCCGCTGAACTTGCTGAGGATCCCGGCTTTAAAAAATATCTGAAACTGCGGGCAGAAGCGCTATTAACAGACGATTACCTGGCCTCTGATATGGCCTGGATGGATATGAAAAGTAATGACATCGATTTCGTTGTTGGCCCCATCGAAAACTATGAAGATGCCCTTTATAATTATAAAGCAGCCCATGAATCCTTCATCCTGATCAAAGATCAGGAGTGGAGTGAAAAACTTGCCTTCATTAGCTCTGTTCTTCCCCAGATGCAGAAGACCCTTCCTGTTCCGCCCGAATATAAAAGGGAGACTCCCGGAAGCGATTCCGATCTGGGTGCCTATGATGTGGTATATTACGCTGGCGATTGCAATGCCGGAAGTAAGACCATTGCCATCAATCTCCCCAACGATGAGCGGGTTCATGCCAGCAAGGGATCAAGAAAACTTCAGCTGAAAAATTCAATCCGCTATAAATTTGAAGAGATCCTTGTTCCGATCAGCAACGTTTTGATAGACGAGGAACAGCGGGAATTTGTCACCTTTGATGCATTCTTTGAGAATACGATGTTCCATGAAGTGTCTCACGGACTGGGGATAAACCAGACCATTAACGGGAAGGGAACTGTCCGTTCGGCCCTGAAGGAGCAATACAGTGCACTGGAGGAGGGCAAAGCAGATATCCTTGGTTTGTTCCTGATAACCCAGATGGCTGAGAACGGTATGCTTGGCGAGAAAGAATTGATGGAAAACTACGTCACATTCATGGCAAGTATTTTCAGAAGTATCCGCTTTGGAGTGGCCAGTTCGCATGGAAAGGCCAACATGGTAAGGTTCTACTATTTCCAGGGTAGCGGTGCTTTCTCAAGGGATGATATACTGGGAACGTATAAGATTGACTTTGAGAAGATGCAGAGCGCTATGAACAATCTGGCAGAACTGATTCTCACTACCCAGGGTGATGGCGATTATAATCTTGCTAAAAAACTGGTTGATGATTCGGGTTTCATCCGGGAGGGGCTACAAGCGGACCTCGATCGGCTCCAGGAGCTCAACATTCCTGTTGATATTGTATTCAACCAGGGCCCTGAAAAGCTGGGTTTGTAAATCCTGATAGCTTATAAAAGAATTAAAGTTAGGGATTTCGTGAACCTCTGCTCACTTCAGTTGTTTAATGGTTTTAAGAACCCTTAAATAACAAAAAAATGGCAGTATTAGTAGGTAAGAAAGCTCCCTCATTCAGCGCTCCCGCTGTAGTCAATGGAGTTGAATTTATTGATGATTTTTCATTGGAACAATTTGTAGGAAAGAAGTATGTGGTATTCTTCTTCTATCCCGCTGATTTTACATTTGTGTGCCCCACGGAAATTATTGCTTTCCAGGAGAATATGGAAGAGTTCGAAAAACGCAATGTGGCTGTGGTTGGATGCTCAGTTGATTCAAAGCACTCTCATTGGGCCTGGCTTCAGACCGAGCTCAAGGAAGGTGGCATTAAAGGCGTAAAATATCCGCTCGTGGCAGACCCCGCGATGACCATTGCTGAAAACTATGATGTACTGGCCGGAAGCTGGGATTATACAGAGGATGGCGAGGCCAAATTCGAGGGAGTTCCGGAGGCTTACCGTGGACTCTTCCTCATCGACAAGGAAGGTGTAGTTCGCCATCAGTTAGTAAATGACATGCCATTGGGCAGGAGCATTGATGAGGTGCTGAGACTTATCGACGCACTTCAGTTCAGTGAGGAGCATGGTTCCGTTTGCCCTGCCAACTGGCACAAAGGCGACAAGGCGCTTAAAGAGAATCATGACTCAATCGCCAGCTATCTTGGTGAAAAATAAGCCAAAGTCATTACTGCTTTAGCAGATTGATCAGAAGAGGATGCTCCTGAAGGGCATCCTCTTTTTTTGTACCTTGCCACTGATGCAGAAACGCTTTGAAGACTACAACAGTGACCACGGCCTGCTCCGATTCGGGGATCGGATTCTGCTGGCTGTAAGTGGCGGGGTGGATTCGGTGGTTATGGCAAATCTTTTTGCGGAATCCGACTTCATCTGTGCCATAGCACATTGCAATTTTCAGTTAAGAGGCGAAGAGTCTGAAGCCGATGAGTCCTTTGTTCGTTCACTTGCTGCGCAACTGGAGATGCCGGTATTTGTGGAGCGTTTTAATGTTGACCGGGAAGCGAAAGAAAAAGGCATCTCTACGCAAATGGCAGCCAGAGATCTG
>JAOZLK010000512.1 GCA_029934875.1 Bacteroidales bacterium
TCACCCTCAGGCATGCCGAAATACTGGATAAGGAAGGAAACATGTATTACACAAATCTCAGGGCGGCTGAGGCAACCAATACTTATACCCTGGCCGGAAGTGCTGAGGAGGTGTTTCAGCCCCATTTCACTTTCCAGGGTTTCAGGTATGTGATGGTATCGGGATATCCGGGAAACCTGAGTGAAGGTGATATCACAGGGATGGTGATCCACTCAGATATGGGCCCTGCCGGAACATTCACCTGTTCCGATCCATTGATTAACCAGTTGCAGCATAATATTGTGTGGGGACTGAAAGGGAACTTCCTGGATGTGCCCACCGATTGTCCCCAGCGGGATGAGCGACTGGGATGGACCGGCGATGCGCAGGTTTTTGCACCCACTGCCTGTTTCAATATGGATGCAGCAAGCTTTTATACCAGGTGGCTGAAAGATCTGGCTGCCGACCAGGCGGAAAACGGATCCATTGGAGATGTGATCCCCAATATCCTGGGTGAAGGTGGAAAAACCGGATGGGCCGATGCCGGGGTGGTGATTCCCTGGGTGGTCTATCTCAACTACGGTGATGTGAAGGTGCTGGAAAACCAGTATGAAAGCATGAAAAAATGGATAGGCTATATGGTGAACTCAGCAGGAGATGATTTTATCTGGACCGAACGCTGGCATTATGGTGACTGGTTGTCCTTTGACGACAACACGCCAGCCTATATGGGTGCCTATACCACTACCGACCTGATCGCAACAGCTTACTATTCCTACTCTTCATCACTGGTGGCAAAAGCAGCGTCTGTCCTTGGGCAGGAGGAGGATGCCAAATATTACAGTGAACTCTCTGAAAAGGTGAAGAGGGCTTTCAATGAGGAGTTCGTTACCCCCAATGGCCGCCTGGTGGCACATACTCAGACCGCCTATACCCTGGCCCTGGCATTTGACCTGCTTGAAGAGGAACAGGCTCAGAAGGCTGCCTCTTTCCTGGCGAAGGATGTAGAAGGATTTGGTCATATTACCACCGGATTCCTGGGTACCCCACTGATCTCCCTGACCCTTACCGATTGGGATAGGAACGACCTGGCCTACATGTTACTCAATCGCAAGACCTACCCTTCCTGGCTCTATCCTGTTACCATGGGTGCAACCACCATCTGGGAGCGTTGGGACGGACAAAAGCCCGATTCCACATTTCAGACCCCGGGCATGAATTCATTTAACCACTACGCCTATGGGGCGATTGGCAAATGGCTCTACCAGGTGGTTGCCGGTATAGGAATAGATGAGAATCGTCCGGGCTACAAGCATGTAATCATTCAGCCCAGACCCGGAGGGGGACTCAGCTCGGCGAAAGCCACCCATGAGAGTTTGTACGGAACCATCCTTTCAGGCTGGGAGCTTGAAGGGAAAACCCTGACCATGGATGTGGAGATTCCCGTGAACACCAGTGCCACCATTCACATTCCGGGCGAACCGGCCGATGTTCTGATCAACGGGGAGCCCCTGGAAGAATCATCATTCCGGCAACAATGCCTTAATGGCAGCGTTGCTGTTAGTACCGGGTCGGGTCGGTATACCATCATTACAAAGCTAGTTCTGCCTTCGGAAAAGTGATGTATTAAGATTCTACCACATGTTTTCAAGGTCATCAGGGCCATAGAGGTGATTCCTCTTGTGAAAACCGCTCTTTTCCGGCGATTTCAGGTTCATAATTTCCTTTCTGCTAACTCTTGCCAGTGCACTCACCGGAAGAAGGATGACAATGTAAAGTGCACCAAGCAAGACTTTGCTCATTACCCAGCCCATTTTTTCTCCCAGGAAGAGCCATCCATGGTGGATCCATCCGTTCAAGCGCATGGAAAGCATACCTGTAATGCCGGTTCCCAGGGCCACATAGAGCATCCAAATCCGGTCTGTAATCAGGAACAGAATGGAGAATCCCAATACAATTACCAGCAGGGTTTCGCGATATCGGGTTTGTTCAGTCTTCATTCTCAAAAGAGTGTATAGATGAATGGGGCCAGTGCACTTCCTCCACCCAGCACCAGCAGGACTCCCAGGATCAGGATAAAGAATATTACCGGGAAAAGCCACCATGCTTTTCTTTCCTTTAAAAATTTCCAGAGGTCTTTTATCATAATATCTTCTTCATTTTACTTATGGTCCGGCATCAGTCAGTTCCGATTTTCTTTCTCCAGTCTTTTTCCTCCCAGGCAGGCTGATCCTCTTTCCTCAGAAGAAAATCTCCCACCACCAGGTAGTCCATTTCAGTTCTCATAAAACAGCGGTAAGCATCTTCAGGGGTGCAGATAATGGGTTCGCCCCTTACATTAAAACTGGTATTGACGAGCACCCCGTATCCTGTGAGCTCCTTGAACTCATTGATCAGCCCCCAGTATCGTGGATTGGTTTCCCGATGCACCGTTTGCAACCTGGCTGAGAAATCGATGTGCGTAATGGAGGGAAGTTCACTTCTTTGAACGTATAGCCGCTCCATATAAGGAAGGTCAAAGTAGTTTTCCGGAATTGGTTTTAGAATCTCCTCTTTGACCTGCGCTACCATCAACATGTAGGGTGAAGGCGTATCAAAATTGAAATAGTCTGAGCGATATTCCTCCATCACTGAAGGGGCAAAGGGGCGGAATCCTTCCCTGTATTTAACTTTCAGGTTTAGCTTCTTCTGCATCTCCGGGCTGCGGGCATCGGCCAGGATGCTTCGGTTACCCAGGGCTCGCGGACCAAACTCCATGCGTCCCTGGAACCAACCCACCACGTTTCCGTCTGCAATGAGCCTGGCAGTGTTTTTACTCAAGGTGTCAAATTCAGTGAACTCCTCAGCAGGGGCATTAAACTTCCTGATCATTTTTTCAATCGGCTTGCGACCGTACTTCGGACCAAGGTAGGCTCCCTGCATGGAGTCGGGATGATTCACAATTCTCTCGCCCTTGTTGTGGATGTGGTGAGCTGCCAGGGCAGCACCCAAAGCGCCTCCGGCATCTCCGGCAGCAGGTTGAACGAAGATATTCTGAAAGATTCCCGCTTCTTTCAGTTTGCCATTTGCCACACAGTTCAGCGCCACACCCCCGGCCAGGCAGATATTTTGAGATTGGGTTTCGGTCTCGGCAAAGCCTTTTGCATGGCTTGCCATCTTCAGAACTACCTCTTCGGTAAGCTGCTGGATGGCCAGTGCCAGGTTGCAATGTTCCTGCCCGATTGGGTCTGACTCTTTTCGACGAGCCACGCCAAAGAGCTTTTCCCACTTCCGGCTGGCGGTCATCCGAAGGCCGCTTGCATAACGAAAATATTTCTGATCCAGCCAGATGGAACCATCATCATTAATTCTGACCAGTCTGGAGCGGATGATATCCCTGAACTCCTCCACTTGCTTTGATTTGGGATCACCATAGGGCGCCAGTCCCATCAGTTTGTACTCACCAGAATTCACCCGGAAACCCAGGTAGTAAGTAAAGGCAGAATAGAGCAGTCCAATGGAGTGGGGGAAGCGTAATTCGCTTACAATCCGGATTTGCTTTCCCTTTCCCAATGAAATGGAAGCAGTCGCCCACTCACCAACGCCATCGAGGGTGATAATCACCGCCTCATCATAGGGTGAAGGGTAAAAGGCACTGGCCGCATGGGAGAGATGGTGCTCTGGGAAGAGAAGCTTCTGGGTCTGTTCATTAAAACTTCCAATGGCCTGTAATCCCTTTCTTATATTTCTTTTCAGAAAAAGCTTTTCATTCATCCAGACCGGGATGGCAGTTACAAAGGAAGAGAGGCCTTTGGGTGCGTAGTTATAGTAAGTCTCAAGCAAGCGCTCAAACTTCAG
>JAOZLK010000065.1 GCA_029934875.1 Bacteroidales bacterium
TCGCTAATTCGGACAGGCGCTTTAGGTCTGTTAGTTCATCGAGCAGTGAGGAGGTATTGACCTCCTGAGAAATGACAGGGCTATGGCAGGTAATTGCGATCAATAACGATAGGGATAAAAAAGTCTTCATCTTTTTGTTATTTGTTTAGTCTGATAGTATGGCAAGTAAAACTACAAAGCATTTATGAGGCGCACTGGACCCAGTAATCCTGCCGGTTGCAGTGGTGCATCCTTATTGTAATAGAACCATGAGGTGAAAGTGTAACGTCCGGATGACGGACGTGGTTGATTATTGATTAGCCAAGCTGGCAAATCTTTTAATCCGCGTGACTTGACATTGACATCGTAGCTACCCAAACGATCCCCTACCTGGTTACCTGGCACTGTTTCGAAATCATCAGGTTCAAACTCATCACCAATCAAACGATTTACCCAGGTATTCACCACCGTAATTTCAAGCTCATTCCCTTTCTTCTTCAGAAGTCCGACCGGAATAGTTACGCGCCACGGAGCACACCAAACCGTTCCTATATCCTTGCCATTTAGTTTTATCTGAGCCAGATTGTGTACTTTACCCAGATCGAGAAAAACAGAGCTTGAGAGATTAGGGGCAGAAAATGGCAAATCGAAAGTCTTATGATAAACTGCAGAACCGGAATAGTACTTGATACCCTTTTCAGCATTTGTACTCCAGTCTTTCAGTTGGTCAAAAATTACCAGATCATCAGGACCTCCCCAACGCGGATTAAAAGAGACTTTCCATGGTCCGGAAACCTCCATCACAGACTTCATATTTGCAAAATTAACTTCTGACTTCAGGCCCTGACTCTCTGCTTTCTTGCGAAAAACAACAAATCCGCTTTGCAAAGCTTCGAAGCTAAGGGAAATGACTGTGCGCCCTTTTTCGAAACGAAACTCCGGCAGTTCACGCAAGGATCCATCAACAGGATTCCACCATTCTGCTTGTAAACCGCTGACCTCAAAGCTGGCCTCCACCTGGGCAGGTTTATAGTCATGATTGCAAACGAACCAATATTTCGTCTCATTGTCAATGCGCTGATAGTATCTCAGATCGGGACGTGATGAGTCTGAGGAGGATTCATACATAAGATCAGGCAGCTTGCCAATTTTCCTCATTCCGTCCTCCAGCGACATTCCTGAGATCACTTTTCCTGAACCAAGTTTACGTTCCATTGGAAGCCTTAAGTCAACGTTCTTCCCCCATATTTCATCAATCAGATTTGCGATTTGAACATCACAATCAGGATAGTTTTCCAAACTAGCAGATCTTCGGGGCGGTGGATTACCGATCACGACAGCTCCAGCCTCAATCAGTGTCTTAATTTTCTTCAGAGCTTCAGGAGTTAATGCATCGCCGGTGAGCTGCAGGGCGTAAAACTCTACACCATGTGGCAGAACTAGTTTGCCGTTCTTCACGGAGAGAGTATTCAGCAAGACTTCATCGGTAAGCTGAGCTGTACGATATTCTCCGTGAGAAGTGCTTGGGTCCGATTCAAAATTGGAAGGATAGCGTAGTGCATGAAAAACAGGTTTCCCCTGCTGCAGCATATACTGACAACGAGCCAGATACTCGTGCCATGGGCGGGAATACGGCCACCAAGTCAGGTGCCGGCTAAGCTGTGTACCCCAATAACCCATTGTAAGTCCCGGTTGGTAATTATCGTGGAAAGGATTGTGCACGAAGCTATGCATGTAAAAATAATTGATTCCAAGAGCGAAAGCCGCATCACCGGAGCGTTTAAGTATCCATGGATCATTTCGCCAGGCACTGTTAAAGGATTCGGCTGTAAATGCTTCAGCCCAAGCGATATTGCGGTCATATATAGCAGCAATCTCCGGAGCATTACCAATTCTCTGTCCGAATTTACCACCTTCCCCTACCCAAAATTCAGCACCGGGCATAGTAGATTTTCCACCTACTGTGGTCCAATCCAGCGGGACTTTAAAATAGGGTTCAGTTATCCACACTAAACTATCCTCATCGGCTATCTGGCGCAAGGTTCCCTGGAACCGCTCTGCCCACAACTCGGAGATTGTCCGAAGCATATCCTCACGAAAACGCGTGGTGAGTTCAATGGATCCAATAATGATAGGCTCGGCTTTAAGCTCATTATCGATTTGGACCAATTCCCGGTCAAGTATTTCAGTATGTTGATATTGCCAGGCAGGCAGCCATGGCGTACAGTCGTAGCCTCGTCGTGCTTTAAATTCTTCACGGAAATCCAAGCCAAAATCTTGAAAACCAGTTTCGTAACTATCTGTCTCAAACTCTTTAAATGATGTGTATCCCTTGGCCCGGGCTTCGCTTAAAATCCTTCCGATCATATTGTCGTAAACGATGCGTACTGCATCCGGATCCATACGATCCACTTCCAATCCGATAGATTCTGGGGGTGCGGGGTGATTGATACCATTCTCAGATACCAGACAAACCCGGTAGATAGTCCAATTACCCGCGGGAGCCACCCACGAGAGCCGCCCCTCTTTGTCCAGGTAGTTGGAAAGATTCAGCACTTTGTCGAGGGGAAGGGGTTCGCTGTTTTCTGGATCAGGTACGGCTAGCACTGCCTCGTCACGAAAAAAATTCTCTTTCGACTCGGGTAGCATTCCAAAAGTATGATTCCATTCCGGAATCTGGTTGCCTCCACTTGTAACAGGTGAGGACTTGGGTCTGGGCAATAACTGGTCAAATTTGGCAGGGCCAGACACCCTGACACTGGTTACGGCCATTTTCTTGGTCCCCTTGGACGGAGGAACCCATGGTCCCCCGACATGACCCCATCCCGGACAAACGAAAGAGCCCATCTCCAGCCCCAAACGATCGCATTCGCCTATTGCAAAGTTAACCAAGTTGAACCAGGCATTGCTTAAGATTTGAACCTTACCCGGATAATCGAGGTAGGACCACTGACGCGGATACGGGCACTGGTCTGGCATCTGAACAAGCATTACTTTCCCAATCCCTTGCGCCTCCATTGCTTCAAGATCTTTTGTAATGCCCTCGCGGCTGATCATTCCTCCCATCCAATCCCACAGCACACCGGGACGAGCAGATAAAGGAGGATTCTTAAATTGCTCAGACACACTTTCTCCATGGTCAGAATAAACAGCTTCCGTTTGTGCTGTAAGGTGCAGCATTGCGGTCGATGAAATAAGCAACAGAGCTGTTGCTATAATTCTGAACATTTATTTTATTATTTAGTTACCTCAAAACTATAGTCTCCCGAACCTAATCCCAACTCAACATAACCATCTCCAGATTCTCTTATTTCTATTCCATTCACATTAGATAAAGCCAATCCATTTTCTTTTATTTTATCTTCTGAAGAAGCTGGAACAAAGACTCTGGCAATGGTATTTGCAGGAATAGAAACATTCATTAAAATTTTATTGTCGTTTAACTCCCAGTCAGATTTAATCTCGCCATACATGGAATTATAACTGGCCTTTGCATAGCTTAAATCACCACCAATTTCAGGTTTGATATAGAATGTTTTAAATCCGGGTGAGCTTTGGTTTATACCTGCAATCGTTCTGTACATCCAATCGCCAACAGCACCATAGGCATAATGATTGAAAGAATTCATGCTTGCATCCTGAAAACTTCCGTCTGGTTTTATACCATCCCAACGTTCCCAAATGGTTGTTGCCCCTCTGGTTACAGGATATAACCACGAAGGATATTCTGTACGATTTAAGAGCATATATGCCTCATCATTATAGCCATACTCTGATAAAACATGATTGATATATGGAGTACCGAGAAAACCAGTGGTAATATGTCCAAATTTCCTTACATCATCAGCTAATCGTTTTGCAGCCATTTCCTTTTCTCCCCCGGGAAGAAGATTAAAATATAAGGCCACTGCATAAGCTGTTTGTGTGTTGGAACTCAATCGACCTTTTTCTGTCACGAACTCCCTGTTAAAAGCTAATTTTATATTCTCAAACAATTGTGCATAATCTTTTGCGTCTTCAGATTTGCCAAGTATTTCAGCTGTTTGCTGTAATAAATTAGTAGAGTGTGCAAAAAAAGCTGTGGCCAATAAGTCTTTATCCGTGGTTGCTCCTGGATAGCCCCTGGTATCCTCAGGAATATATGCCAGCCAATCACCAAAGTGCCAATCTGTATTCCATAAATAAGAATCTCCGGCAGTTTTTCTTTGATACTCTACCCAGGCTTTCATACTTTCGTATTGGTCTTCCAGAATTGTTTTATCTCCATAATACTGATAAACAATCCATGGAACAATTACTCCGGCATCTGCCCATCCACAAGCTCCAGTAGAATTTTCCCCTAGATTATTTGGGACTACCCATGGAATGCGCCCTTTATCATCCTGATCGAGAGCAAGATCTTTCAGCCATTTTTTATAAAAGGCAGGCGTGTACATATTAAAACAAGCTGTAGTTGCAAATGCTTGTGCATCGCCGGTCCATCCCAAACGCTCGTCACGTTGGGGACAATCAGTAGGTATATCAACAAAATTGCCTTTTTGTCCCCACTGAATATTATTTTGTAGTTGATTTATGAGCGGATTAGAACACTCAAAACTTCCTGTAGTCGGAATGTGAGAATGTACCACAATCCCAGTAATATTTTCGTTATCCGGCATATCCGGAAAACCTTCCAGAAGTAAATACCTGAATCCCATAAAGGAAAAATGAGGCTCATAAATCTCTTCTCCTTCACCTTTTAATATGTATTCAATCAATTGACTCGCTTCTCGCAGGTTCTCTGTATAAAAATTACCTTCTTGATCCAGGACCTCTGCATGTTTCAAAGTTATTTTCGTTCCTTTTGGTCCCTTAATTTTCAGCTTAATCCAGCCCACCATATTCTGCCCCATATCGGCAATAACTTCACCTTTATCATTCTGCCATATTTTGACAGGTTTTATCTCCTCATTTTTAATGACCGGTACGCCTTGAGATCCAACCAGTATATCTGTGGATTGATTTAGAATAGTTGTTCCCTTCCAATTAGAGTCGACAAATCCTGCATTACTCCATCCCGACATTTCCTTGCGGGCATCATAAGATTCACCATCATAAAGTGTCGAAGATAAAATGGGGCCTGTCGTAGATTTCCAGCTATCATCGGTAAGGATGGTTTTCTGTGTTCCATCGGTATATTCTATTTCAAGCTGCACAATTCCGGCAAGATGCTGAAAGTAAGCATCTGCATGGATATTGGATTTAAAATGTCGAACCCATCCATTTCCCAGTACAAATCCGATGGCATTATTTCCTTGATTTACAAAGTCAGTTACATCATAAACCTGGTACTGAATGCGGTTTTTATAGGAAGTCCATCCAGGTGTTAAATATTCATTCCCCGCACGCTCACCATTCAAGTAAAGCTCATAAATCCCAATAGATGAAGTATATACCCTGGCCTTTTTTACTTTTTTAGATAAGTTGAACTCTTTGCGAAAATAAGGTGATGGATCGGGTTCTTCTTTTTGATCAAAGCTGGATCTAATCCATTGAGCCTTCCATTCTGAAGCGGAATAAAATCCTGTTTCGAAAAAAGCAGCTTCGCTCCAGGATGATTCATTTTTACCGCACCAAACACGTACTCTCCAATAAACTCTTTGCAAACTCTCCAATTCCTTACCCTCATACTTGTTATGAATTGAGCTTGAAGATTCCGTTTTGTTTGAATCCCAAAGCAAATTTTTTCCTCTTTTTAAATCGCTCAGACTAAGTGATGCCTGAATTTGATAATAATCCTGTAAAGTATTTCGCTCGGTGGCCAGAACTTTCCAACTCAAGCCCGGATTTTTAACATCAATGTTTATGGGATTGGTTTTATATTCTGTTTTTAAATCGTAAAATGAAACCTGGTTTCTACCATAAATACATATAGAAACCATCAGCAGAACAGCTGTAAGGAGTTTTTTGATTTTCATAATAGTGATTTGGAAAGACCTTGATAATGGTGTTCAGAATTGAAATATATGTGGTCCACTGAATTGCCAGCGAACCACATATATTGAATCTATCTCACTAAAAATAAACCCTAAGGGGCTTATTTAGTAATAATCAGTTTGTGTATCTCACTCAATGAACCCACCTTGACAGTGCAGAAATACATACCCTGGGGCAGATTCCTGCTATCGAAACTTACATTGTGATTACCTGCAGGTTTGAATTCATCTACAAGCATCAATATCTCCTGTCCAACATTGTTGTATACAGAAATTTTCACATCTGCATTAGCCTCCAAAATGAATTCGATACTTGCTGAACTCCTAATTGGGTTTGGATATACACGTGAGAAGTCAAGTGACATCTTCTCAGCAGGATCCACACTCACCAATTCAAATTTTCCAGTATTCCCTGCCTTCATATGTGTAAAGATGGCATCCTTGTGATTCTCCCACTTAGCTTTTTCTTCAGGGAACCAGTTCAGGTCACCTAAAGGCAGGTTCTCAATTGATCCGGTTAGGGTAGAAGCATCAGTATACTTTCCATTGAAGATAGGCCAAGTATCATTAAAGGTAATGTCTCCATCAGGATCCCAGTGCCAACTTGGCAATTCTGCAATTGTGGGCAAATCATCAGGATTTGGATAAGCCAACTGATCTCTCAGGTAGATAATGAAAGCCCATTCACCATATTCTATTGATTTATCATAAATCTTCGAATCAACAAATAAGGGGTCTTGATCATAGGTCATACTTCCATATGTGAACTTTGGAAAGTTATCATTTGTCTGTCCGGTATAATTGAAAATTTGTGCCTCCTTTGTCTTTCCCATTGCCCATTCATTCGTATGTGGAGGATCTTGAAAATTACCCTCGGTATAACCAGCAGGCGTCTCAGCGTCCCACATTAGAGGCTGATAGAATACAGGATTCAATCCGTGGATTTTCATGCTATCATTCCAGTCTCCCATAATTGGATACCACTCAGGTGTGCGATGTAAGCTGTTATAATGAAGATATTGAGTTCTTTCAGAAGGCAGGTCCTCGCCAACTATGGAGTCGGCCAAGATCATTTGTCTTAATGTATAAACCGGATCTCTTCCTAAGGACATGGTCGGTGCTATTGGAACCACGCTAACATCGAAAAGCAGGTTATTGGTGTGATACATCTCATTTTCCCATATGGTGAAATCCCATTCTCCCTTATGGCGGATAAAAGTATTATGATTTATATTGATCACATTATGAACAACTGCATTCAAACCTCCAAAAATAAAGAAAATCCCCAAGTCAACGAAGGTGTTATTTTCAATCCACACAGTATCCTGCCCTATATCTCCACCTAAAAGAAACATATGACCGTCATTCATACTTACCATATGGCCATGTCGCAATATGATATTGTTTGTAACAAACAACTTACTTTCTCCTGCAGCGAGATTAAATCCATGAGCGTTTGATACCGGGTCAATTACACAATTGTCAAAAACAGACCGGGATCTCAACTTGCTCTGCTGTAAAACCTGGAATCCCAATTGTCCGTTCAGATCCACATTCATCAGATAGAGATTTTTTACAGTAATATCGCCTTTTGCATCAAACATTGTTCTGATTGCCGTACCTGTTGCTGTACTTCCTGTCTGCAGCGTTGCAGGCAAAGTCTCTCCGCCATAAATATCGACCTCTTCACCAATAACCTGAAGATGATAGTCCACATTTTCAATAGGTTTAGTCAGACCATACCACGCTCCGGCCTGCAACTCGTAAATTCTGTCTCCGCCATATTGATCAATGGCATCATTCAGTGTTCCCTCGCCTGGTGAAACCACCAAGATATCCTGTGCGCTCAGGTTGCTACCTACAAACAAGCCCACCAGTAAAAACAATAAAGAGTTGAGTTTTTTCATGTCAATTTAATTTAGATGAATAATAAATATTTAGTAAGTCATTAATTTTTATGTTATTAAATTCCTTTTCACAAATCAGAAATTATACCTGACTCCCAGGTCAACTGTAAAACCGTAAGCCTCCTGGTATGTAAATCGGGGATCCCCTCTAAGTCGGGAAACCTCATTGAAATTATTCAGGTTAGCAAAATTTCCCAAGACCTGTAACTTTCCAGGAATATCTATAGGAAGCTCATAGCTTACTTGTAAGTCTATGCGATAGAAATACTCTTTCATCCTATCCAATTCCTCTACATAATAATTTTTGGATGTGAAAATTTCTCCGTTGTATTGATAAGACAGCCATGCATTCAGTCCTTTGTAATTGAAGCCAAGTGAAATGTTAGCAATATGTTTTGGTTGCAGTAACATCGGTCCGGTTACCACTGAATCAATCCTGACTTTCGTTGGACGGCCTCCCTCAGGTGGCACAACAGATTCCTGCCAGCTTAGAGGATATTTGGTTTCTGAATAAGTATAGGTATAGTTCGCACTAAGCGTAAAATAATTGAATGGTTTGGGAAGATACCAGAAAGAAGTCTGCCATTCAAATTCAATACCCCCAAGCAATACTTCATATTTATGATTTTCCCATACACTCATATCAACTACATCGTTTTCAGTAAAATAAGGCTCGACAGGAGGATCATCTTTGAGTCGTTTATATGTACGGTTCCATATTTTATCCTCTACGGTCTTATAGAATCCACTCAAAGAGAGCAAGCCAACCTTATTACTATGAAATGTAAACTGTGCATCGTAGTTGGTCCAATATTCTGACCTGAGTTCCGGGTTTCTGGATTTATAAACAAATGGGTTTACTTGCGGATTTACATAGATATTTGGAGAGATCAGATTAAAATCAGGACGACTAAGCGTATTCGTATAGGCCAGGTGAATATAAAAGAAATCAGTAGGCTTAATCCTCAGATGTACCATGGGCAGAAAGAACGACTCCACCCTATTGGTTGCTGTATCAGTACCCGGAAGAGGGTCCAGATAAAACGGGATTGCATCAGTATTCGGCTGAATAACTATCCTTCCATTCAAATCAGCTTCCGTCTTCTCGTACCTGAAACCCGGCATAAACATTATCCATTTGCCAAAATTCAACTCTCCCATTGCGTAACCGGCATAATAATCTTCAAGGGCGTCCCGGTCGTTGTACATATTAGATTGTACATTTTGGACGTAACCCAGTAAATGTGTTTTTCCTCCCAGCATGGGCACCCAAACATCACGTCCCAGACTGAACAATGAATCAGAAAAGGCTTCCCACCAATCACTTGTTTCATTCAGCATATCAAAACTAAACCAGGTACCATAATCATAGTCCCTACCCAAAAACTCATCAACCTCATGCTCTTCAAATCCTTCCAGTGTATGCACGTCCCCACCCCCAAGAATATATGGTTGCAGCCATGGCAATCCTTCATACCAGTGTTCAGAACTAAATGGATGCATCTGCTGCCATCCGCTCAGCACATCCACATATAGCTCTTTTCTTCTGTATTTTCCACCAAACTTCACATTTCCTGTTATATGTTCCCCTATGTGAAATGGGGCCTTCAAATCGAGATAGGCAGTAATATCCTTGTCTGAGCTTTCAATATCGGAAGTATAAAAGCTTCCTTTATAGGTGTTTTCCAGTCCAATCTCATCATCCGTAAATAATGGGATCAGTTCAGCTGCGGTTAGCCTACGCATTTCTACAGTAGTTATATCAGCAGTTGATGCATTTGCAACCGTGAAGTCCCATCTTCGGGAATTAGGATCATATCTTTGATTTTGAGAATAAGCCAAGCCGTAATCAATTTCCATATTCAGGAATTTCGCATTGGTTTTTCCTCTCAGGGAAGTATATAAAGTATTATTTTCATTGATCGGATTGTGTATCATTGAGTAGCCAACACTGCCTGCTCCTGTATGGTTATATGTTTTGGACTGTTGCTGTGTATCCATATTTGCGTTAGAATACATTGCGTTAAACTTCAATTTGGTTGAAGGATGTAATTGAAAATCAAGAGAAAGGTTTGCCGAACTTCTGGTATTTATTCGATTGATAATGTTCAGGCTGGAAGCATTAATAAGGATATCTATTTCCTCGCCAATAATTCCATAACCTGCACTCATGGTTTGAGTGCCTCTGTTTACTCGTTCAGTACTTAGAGTTAATGACGCTCCCAACTTGTTATCAAAAAAACGGTTACTAACTTCCCCCAGAAATTTATAATTCCCAAAATAGCTATTAAGGGCATTGTATCCTCCCTGTGCCATTAAATCGTAATGAAGACCCTCGGGTGTTTCCTGAGTAGTGAGATTCACAGTTCCTGCCACTGAATTAGCCTCCATATCTGCTGTAAGAGATTTGTAAACCTCCGCACCCTGGAGAGCATATTGTGAGATACCCCTCAGACTGGCCTGTCCTCCGGTGAGGTTAATCCCATCAAGCGTGATATTCGTATATTGGGGTTGCAGCCCTCTTATCACGAGCAAGGCACCTTCACCACCCGAACGGACTACAGACATCCCGGGAAGTCTCCCCAGAGCTTCTATTGCATTGGCATCCGGATTCTCCTGCAAGCGGTCAGGAGCTACCACATTAACCAGAGTATTGGAATTAATCTGACTGTTCCGTGCTCCAATTTGTCCCCGGGCTTGCATGGTAATCACTACTTCCTCCAGATCAGTGGAATTCGTTATCATAGCCACATCAATTACCCTCTTATCTCCAACAACGATCTCCTGTGTCGCACACCCAATAAAACCAAAGACCAGAGTAGCATCTGAGTCAGATACGAGAATACTATAATCTCCGTCCAGACCTGATACCGTTCCGGTGTATGTACCTTTTACAGATACAGAAGCACCCGGTAAGATCGCTCCAGTTTCCTGATCATAAATCTTACCTGTTATTCTAATTTGTTTGTTCTGAGATAAAACACTGGCAGAGAAAAAAATCAATCCAGTACATAGCAACAATACGAATCTATTCATTAATCAGATTTTTGCAATTTGAAAAAAATGCTGATGACTTTAATAACACTAAAATACTTCCATTAAACACAAAGAGTGGTTCAATATTGTAAGGAAAATGTTCGAATTTGTAAGAGATTGCATATCTAATTGTAGCACTACTATTTTGCCTAGAGGGAATGAAAGAGATCCTGGAAATATGGATTTCACCCTTATGGACATTTCATATACAATTCCATCAGACGTTTTCTGAATTCATCAACATCAATGTCTGTAGCAATCTCACAGTTGGGCTCTCTACCTTCATCAATAACGGTATGTCCTTCATCATCAACATACATGTAGACTTCACGTGTTTCATATAGTTCAGGCCATAAAACCAGACCAAGGGCTGTACAATCCCATAAAACAGGAGTCAGATTATCTTCTGCTCTGTTTATTCTCCACAAGCGAAGTAATTCTGTTATAGCATTGCTTAAGGGCGAGTCTATATCCTCTATCTGCTTGCATCGCTCATCGTCCCATCGAATTGCACCGGCGACTTTTCTTCCTGATAAGCTTATATTGTTATCGATATTGGATATAAACGCCTGTGATGATTCGATATCGGCTACAACATTCCACTCTTTTGCCCCATAGTGATAATCTCCGAACATAGAATAGATATGCTTTGAATTTGATAATGCTTTATTATCCAATGCAATAACATCCTTCATATTTGGCACAGGACCAACAGTAAACAGTATAATCTCTCCCGGGCAGGCATTCAGGCTTGTTACAATAAATTCAGCAGCACCCTGATCTTGAGGCTTCAACTTATCAAATCCACGTCCATATTCATACTGCCCAAATGGCTTATCTCCTGTTTTTCTGCCTATAAATACGGGTATATCGTCTATACCTGCCTCATAAAGCATACGTAGTGCAACGCGCCCACGGGCTTCCGTATCTCCATAGTCCATACATATTCCTAGTATATCAAATTCATCCTGAGCAGCCAACATCATTACAACAGCAAATGCATCATCTACATCACTACCGAGATCGCAATCCATGATAATTTTCTGCTTATCAGCCCCATAACTTATGCTGAATACGAAAAAACCAAGCAAAGTAAATAATGAGATTCGTTTCATCTGTTTAAATTTTCATGACTGTTGTAAACTTAGTCCAAACGAACACACTATTTTATTA
>JAOZLK010000513.1 GCA_029934875.1 Bacteroidales bacterium
AGACTCCGCAACAAAACTGTTCAATGAAATTTTATCCTCCATAGCCAACAAAGCAGCCTTCTGGTGAAGTTTGGGTGAGATACGTACATTGAAGCTTCCTTTAAAGGGTTTCTCCGGAGCAACGCTTTCCTTTTCGCAGTCAGCTATATATGAGTCGATGGCGGCCATAAAATCAGCTTCCAACTCTTTCCCGGTGGAGCCTTCATAGGAGATAAGCCCCGGTATTCCCAAAACCTTTCCATACAGAAGACCATCTTCTTTACTATACTCGATAGTGCCTGTATAGCCCTTATATTCTAAGTTTTTCATAAGCCCAATACTTCTTTTATCTGTTTAAGCTGATACTGCTTCATTGTGCCCGATGGGTGTGGCTTGTGTAGCATAATCGGAATACCCTCTGGATTCATGAACTTCACCCTGGATCCAGATGTCTTTCCCTTTTTTACTTCCTCAAACTCAAAGTTACCAAGTAATCTAACCATCTCATCGTAATGAAAATCTGATGGTATGCCCAGGAACCTGGCAATAAGTTTCTCTTTTCTATTCATTGGTAAAAGTAACTATATATAGTTGCATATTCAAATATAATTTATAGTTGATGTGATTTTTTTGGCTTATTTGCGATTACAAGTTTTGGGAAAATTCAAATGCACACTTATGTTAGATGCTCTGCAAAGCTAAATGTGTCAATTGGTTATTTATCAGCTATCAAAAAGCTCGGCCTTTCTTTCGAAACTTTGGCCCGCGCGCAGGAAATCAATCGATCTCAGCGAAGCATCAAAATATGAATAGCATTTCAAAGTTTTATATTGTTTTCCTTAATCAGTTTGGGATGATCAAAAAGGAACAGTTGAATACTCAAGAGCAAAGTATGTTCAAATCGTTTAATTCTTTGGCTGCATAGAATAGGGTTAATTGAATATTATAGCGAATGCTTGAACAGCTGCGACAGAACCCTAGTGATAAAATATATCAAGTACTGCAATCATATTTTGATAGTCAACTTGCTTAATTTCGACCTTTTTAACATCCAAACCAGTAATTTCAATGATATCCTTTGTCAGTTCCTCATTATTCTCAGGTTTCAGCAATTCCATTTTATTATAAACAATAGGATGTGTACTAAAATTCTCTTTTCTGATTTTTTGGGGGTTTCTGACAAGAAAAATCTCAAGAATCAATGCTGAAAGAATGATTATGATGTTGAAGATAAATATCCCCAAAACAGGAAATTCTGACCACTCCAGTGAATTGACAGCAGAAATAGCAATAACAGTAAAGATATATGCCATATCTTTAATGTTCAAGGTTCTTGTTCTGAACCTGAGGATTGTGAAAATAGCAAATAATCCAATAGCCATTCCTAATTGAGTCATGGCTGAGTTGAATACTATTGGAAGCATAGAGCCAATAATGAAGATCACTATACCCATTAGGAAAAAGCTGAATACGTACATTGGTTTATTCGAATACCTGTAATATACCATACGGATAAGCAGGAATAGAAAAAACAGATTTATTACAAACCTCTCGATGATTGCCCAGAATAACGGGCTATCCAGATTGAAAAAATCTTTAAACATAGTCTTGATAGATTAAGGTTAGAAATTCTAATAATTATTTATGAATACATCTATGAATTATTACTTTCTAGTTATTGTGAGTCATCAGCTTAATCTGAACTTCTCCGGGTAAAAAATTAAGGTGTCGTTTCATATAAAATTACTCATTTTATCACTACGATGCCATGCTGATAAATTGAGTTCAAACTAATTGTCAAAAAGAGAGTCTAAATTGCATTGGATTTTATGAGGATAATTATGGTGTATTTTTAATAGTTATATAAGATAGCATATGAAAGCAACAATGAAGTTTTATTTGGCATTGTGTTTACTTCTGGCAGCATCGTTAATTACCGGAGAAGTAAAAGCTCAAACCCTTAAAGAAGATCCTGATCTTGACAAAAAAGTCGAAAAGTTTCTGGAGGAACATGCAGGTCAGTGGTACAATATGAATGTGCCCACACGGGATGGGAAACTACTCTATGATCTTATAATACAGGGCAATTACAAAAGTGCACTGGAGATTGGCACTTCAACCGGGCACTCAGGAATTTATATTGCCTGGGCACTCAGTAAAACAGGCGGCAAACTAATTACCATCGACATCAATGAATCCAGCCATAACACAGCCCTTCAGAATTTTAAGGAAGCTGGTCTTTCTGATTATATCGATGCACGGCTTGTAGATGCCCATACTCTTGTTAAGGAGCTTGAAGGACCTTTTGATTTTGTCTTTAGCGATGCAGATAAAAACTGGTATAAGAACTATTTCATGGATATTGATCCCAAACTGATCGTAGGTGGCTGTTATACGACTCATAATATCAGGGACGGTAATAGCGGTGGTCGAAGAAGTGGCGGTGGAAGCCAGGAATACCTTGAATATATCAAGAGCCTGGATAACTATGAAAGCACCTTAAATTCTGCCGGAGGTGGTGTCTTAATCAGTTATAAAAGGGCTGAATAATGCTTGAATAATTATGGCGGAAAATCACCTGCCTAGAAAACTAGGATATTTCTCTCTTACCAATATTGTGATTGGGGATATGATCGGGGCGGGGATTTTTACCACCTCTGGTTTATTACTTGCTCAGTTACATAATCCATTATTGCTTCTTATATTATGGGTCGTTGGTGGAGGGATTGCCCTTTGCGGTGCGCTCAGTTACAGTGAGTTGGGGGCTAGTTTCCCTAAAGCCGGAGGGGATTATGCATTTCTCACGGAGTTATTTTCTCCAATGGCAGGTTTTTTGAGCGGATGGGTTTCCTTTTTTGTGGGTTTTTCTGCACCTGTCGCAGCCTCTTCACTTGCTTTCAGTGAGTATTTGGTCCGAACCCTTCCTGAAGGTGCACTTCCCGATCACATTGAGCTCACTAAGAAATTCATTGCTATTGCGATTATCCTGGTCTTTACTCTCATACATTATTTTGGACTTAAATCGGGCTCCAGGGTCCAGAATGTACTCACCGTAATTAAGATCGGATTGATCAGCATATTGGTCATATTCGGATTTGCCTTTGGGGAAGGCAGTTTTGACCACTTCAGGGTAATGAATACTGAAGTATTCTCAGGAGTAAATCTTAAAACAATCGGACTTGCATTGATGTGGATCATGTTTGCATATAGTGGGTGGAATGCCTCCACCTATGTGGGTTCAGAGGTGCTGAATCCGGTAAGAAATATTCCCCGGTCGCTAATTACGGGGACCCTATTTGTTACTGTAATCTATCTTTTGCTCAATATCCTCTATGTTTATGCTGTTCCTGCCTGGGAGATGGAAGGTGTGATCTCCATAGGCGGCCTGACTGCCAATAACCTGTTTAACAGATCTATGGATCAGTTATTCTCCTTGTTTATTTCCCTGATCTTACTTTCAGCCATCAGCGTATTGATCATGATCGGTCCGCGGGTATATTATGCCATGGCCGAATCAGGTCATTTTTTCATACCTGCTAAAAGGATCAATCGCTCCAATGTTCCCGGGATCTCTATTCTTATGCAGAGCGGACTGGCCATCGTCTACATTGTCTCGGGGACATTTGATCAGATCATCACATTGCTAAGTTTTTCCCTGGGGATTTTCCCAATCCTCGCCGTAGTTGGCGTCTTTAAACTCAGGATGAAAAAACAATCTGTGTTGAAGGTGCCAGGATACCCAATCCTGCCGGCACTATTTATTATCTTCTCCATTGCGATCATGATTCTGGCTTTCCTTGAACGCCCTGTCGAATCT